>NZ_JBHUMH010000017.1:0-12605 GCF_042684845.1 Paenibacillus yanchengensis
ATATTGAGTCATGATGAATCCCTCCATTGAATGTCGTCTCGACAACTTCATTCTAAAGGAAATAATTCATCATGGCTCTTCTTATTTTCTTCCAGATGCATTTTACACAATTATATGGACTTTACTTGTGAAGGGGCTAGTAACGTAAGGTTTCATATGAAAAAACGTATAAATTTGGCTTTTTGAAAGTTGTATCAAGCAATAAATAAACATACCATGAAGGAGATGACAATGAATCTTTTTCATTGCTTTATCTCCTCGTATAGTTCATTTGTTTCATTGCATACAGGATCTCCAACTTCCTCATTTCCTAAATAGACGACAGTCCTTTCTCCCTTGAATAATCTTTTAATTTGCTGGCGCAATTTTGATGGATACAAAGGTTCTTCTATGAGTTTTTCGATATCAAGCCATTCAAATCCCACTTGATTTTTATCCACTTGTAGAGCAGGATCATTAATTAAACCTACATAATCGCACAAAAAAATCATATCAACACGATGGAAAGACTCACCATGTACACCTTCAATTACAAACTCTAATGATCTAGGTTCTATATGAATGCCAAGTTCTTCAGCTACTTCTCTTTTTACAGCATCTGTAAGAGTCTCCTCGCTGTTCTGACCTCCACCAGGCATAATATAAAATACATCACCATTGTCATCTAATTTAATGGCTAGCATTTTTCCGTTCTTAATAATTAATGCTTTTGCAGAATTTCTAATTTCTCTCTCCATCTGTACCACCTTGTTTATTACATTTAATTTATCTTAACTTAAATATATACATAATAGGAAGAGTATTACAGATCATTATTTCATGAACATGTACACAGCACTGGACATGATAAGCGTTTAAATCGTTCCGGAATTACCGAAATTGTAGCATTTGGCGATGAGAATTATTCAAAAGAAGAACTAGTGGCTGAGATCGGTGCGGCAATGCTTTGTGCCGTTTCTGGAATTGATAATAGCACCATCGAAAACAGTGCTGCTTATATTGGCGGCTGGCTTCGGAAGTTGAAAGATGATAAAAAGCTAATTGTTCAGGCAGCAGCGCAAGCACAGAAGGCGGCTGATTATATTTTAGGAACTGTATTTGATGACTCGGCAGTGTAGCAGTTCACCGTCCCCTTATTGGGGGAGCTGTAACCCTAAAATATAAGTTCAGGAGGTAATTATGTATAGACATGGAAAATTGATGAATGGCCGTCTATATCCAAACGCTTGCAGGTAATTGGATTGCCTTGCAGTTGCTTGTATAGATTTCAAAAATTCGCCCGCCCCATCCGGGGCGGGATTCCATAAAAAACTTACTTGGAGGTTTTACAATGTTGACAGTCTATCAAGCAGAGGGTGAAACGTCCTACACTCAGAAAGACATTAGCGCATCAATGTTTCTCAAACTTTATTTTCCACTTTTCTTGTGAGCATATAAAAAAAATAAAATCCAAAAAATACATCCTAATAAAATATGAACCCCACTTTCTTGGATATATATACCATTTCCACTGAGTAAGATCCCTGAAAAATAACCAAGGAAAATTATTATAATAAATTCAAAAATAAGTATATTTATTTAATCACTCCTTTGATATACTATATTTGGATAAAAATACATTTAAGAGGTGAATGTAATGAAAAAAACTGTTGTACTTATTCTAGTATCTTGACGTACCCATATGGTGATTTACTCACTAAACTACCATATGTTGATTTCCATCTAACGAACAGTCGCTACATGACGTTAATTCCCCGAGTGAAGTATATACAACATCAGGTATATGCAAAGGTCTCAAATCAAAATGTTGTACCTAAGTAGTAACAAAATATCAAGAATAGGGAGAGATAGCGGATGAAATTTCGTAAGTCAATAATGATGGCTGTAGCTGCATTAGGTATAACAGCAGTATTGGGCGGTACATCTGCTTTTGCTGCAACTTATTATCACACACATGGATTCGCAAAATCGGCAGTGAGCGTAAATTATTGGAAGGACTCTTCTGTAGCATCATATGGGTATACCGGTCTAGCGGATACAGGAATCGACTCATGGAGGAACATTACCGACAATCTGACTATAAATGAAAAGACATCTGAACCCACATACTTCAGCATTGTAACGTATGTTGGAAATACTATTTCTGGGATGGATGTTTATGGTGTAGTTGATCATTGGACATATGGTTTATTTGGTTGGACTCAAGTTAATCCAGATAACTTAAGAGACCGTGCAAGAGTACGCATGGATCATACAAATCTCAAAAGTTTAGGGTCAGATTCAACGGGATATGCTCTAAAAAAATACGCATTTGTTCATGAGTTTGGCCATGCAGTGGGGTTGAAGCATAATAATAGTGGGGTAGCATCAGTCATGAGTGAATCAATAAGTTCATCAACAAACACACCACAAATCACAGATAAAACATATCTCAAAGAAAAATATGGAGACAACTAAGGAGGGGGATATATGAAATTTAAAAAAACTTTAGCAATCACCTTAGTTGCAGTAGGTATAACTGTGACTGGATACATTTATGCAGATAGTCAAACTAAAACAGTTGAAATTTCTGCAATGTCTGTTACGCACAAGGATTTGAATGAACTGGAAAGTCGTTCAGAACTAATTGTTACAGGCGTGCCGTTGGATAGTGAAAACCATGTTGTTACAGATGAGGACGGTTTCGTTCAAGAAGGGTTTACAATTACGAGCTTTAAAATTGATGGTGTATATTCTGATAAAATGGAAAAAAAGATAAAGGAAGGAGATATTATTAAAGTTGCTGAGCCTGTATACACCATTGATAACGGACTAAAACCAGGCCAAACAGAATTCGTTATTGAAGATTACAAAAAAATGAAGCAATCCAATCGTTATATTTTGGTGCTAAAACCGGATGTAAATTATCCGGATTTAAATGTCATTGTGGGTGTTAAAGAAGGGCAATACAGCTTAGATAGTGATGGGGAAAAAGGCTTATTTCTTGTTGAAGACGAAGCAAAAAATTTCAAAGAAGAGCTGGTTAGCAAATACAATATTAAATAGAAGTTGATAGCACAAAAGAGCTGGTGAATCTTTTTGATTTACTGGCTCTTTTATACGAAAAATAGTTACTACTTTGGTCTCCTCAATACTGGGGAGATTTTTTTATCAGAAAATATAGGATCTTCTGGTCTGCTTGTCGAATTAGTCATTATTACCAGCGTAGTGAGGAGCCCTGCAAATGGAACTAACTCGGGAAGAAGTCAATACCATATGCAAAGGTGATCAAGAGATTGCCCGTTTTGTTCATGCCTTACTGGAACAAAATCAGCAATTGACGGCACTGGTAGAAAGAATTAGACATACAGTGCAAGCGTATATGCCTGATCAAAAACTACTTTCCTATGATCCGACAACTACAAGAAATAGTTTTATCTATTTTTCAAACAGGTCAGTTATAGCTAATTACTAAGGTTAATCCAACAGCTGAGCCCTTACAACAAAAAAATCTCTCCTTATCGTTAGCGCTACAGCATACACAGGTACTTGACCTACACTGTTAACAAACATAAAGAGAGATTTTATTTTGTTTAATTCAAACCTGGAATGGTTTCTGATAATGGCAAGTCATCTAAACTTTTGAACGTATACCCTTGGTTTCTAGCCGCATCAATAATATCGCCGAGCGCTGCCGCATTATCAGACGAAACGGAATGCAATAGCATAATTGCACCGGGATGTAGTTGCTTCATTACTTGCTCATAAGCATAACGTGCACCTTTTTGAGCATTGACTTCCCAATCTTTATAAGCGAGTGACCAAAATACAGATGTGTATCCTGCTTGGCGAGAAATATCTAGTACATGATCGTTAAATATACCACGTGGCGGGCGCAAATATTTCATCTGCTGTTGACCCATTAATGGAGCTGCTTGTTGTTTCACTTGCTCCAGCTCCGATTGTATTTGCGCTGCTGATATTTGTGTCATGTCGGGGTGCGTCCAAGAATGATTACCTACAATGTGCCCTTCTTCCACCATTCGCTTCACCAAATCAGCATGTTGTTTTACATAATGACCAGTGACAAAAAAAGCTGCCGGCACTTGCTTTTCTTTTAGGACGTCTAATATTTTTATCGTATATCCATTTTCATAACCATTATCGAACGTTAAAAACAATTCTTTTTTGTCCGTATCACCAACATACCAAGCACCATGCTTTTGCAAAATATGCTCAAATCCTTCTTCTTTAACGGAAGGGATACTACCATCTACACTTCGTTTGAATCCAAAATGGAACGCATGAGGTGCAGCATTCACTGGTTTAACCGTTACTGCTGCTATCCCTAACAATATGGCTCCGACCACTACTAATCCAATTGCTAATTTCAACCGTTGTTTCATAAAAAAGAGCACTCCTTCCACTTTTCAGCTGTCATAAAGCTAAGTTCTAACTTTACTATTGCCAAAAAAGCAAAATTACATGCTCCAATTATAATCCGTACTAACGTTCTTTAATGTATTGTGCGATTGTATATCATTAAAATATACGATTATTCCAACCGTTCAGCTTCGCAAATGCTTCTATAAAATAGTAATCACCGTAAATCAAGGAAACATCAATGTTTTTGTCTGCTGGCTTATGCCCTGTACCGTGAAGTAAAATTGCTTCATGAGCTGGATTATCCCACGTTGCATAGTTTTCATTCAAAGAATATAACATTTTTTCTGCCGCTTTTTTATACATACTCTTTTCTAATTCAGGAACCAAATCCGCTAACTCAAGTAAGCCAGATGCCGCAATCGCTGCTGCCGAACTGTCGCGTGGTGCTTGCTCTAGATTTTCTACTCGATAATCCCAATATGGTACATTATCTTCTGGCAATGCCGCTACAAAGTAATGTGATATTTGTTTTGCTGCGTCTAGGTAACGTTGCTCACCAGTTTCGCGGTAACAAATGGCAAGACCATGTAATGCCCATGAATTCCCTCTACTCCATGCAGAATAAGGGGCATTTCCTTGTCCGCCTAACTCTTCAATAAACTCGCCAGTTTCTGGTTCAAACGATAAAATATGTGCAACCGATCCATCATTACGAACAGCATATTTCAAAAATGTGTCGGCATGTTTAATCGCAATATGTTTGTAGCGTGGATCTTTCGTCATGCGAGTAGCCCAAAATAGCAATGGAATATTCATCATACAATCGACAATTGCCCAACCAATTGCTTCATCATAGTTCCAAGCACGGATAAACTCACCCGCTACATTATAACGACCTGCCAAAAAATTAGCTGCTTGCATACCAATTGCAAGTGCTTCTTGATCTCCCGTTAGTTCATACTTAATGACTGCCGTTGGTAGAAATTGAAATCCAACATCATGATGTAAAAATACTGGATACTCCGTAAAACTCTCTGCAATTTTCTTATCCCAATTCCATACTGCTTCTTTGTAACTATCCTTTTTCGTAACATCGTGCATAAGCCAAAGCATGCCTGGCCAAAAACCTGATGTCCACCATTTTGGTGGGCAGTCATCATATACCCCGTCTGCAGCAGCAACATGTGGAGATTTGTCACCAATTTGTTTTATCATATTCGATACTTTTTCATCGATTTTTTTTATTGTGTCTGATACATACGCTTGATCCATTATAATAGCCTCCCCATTTCGTATACGTTAACTATACTGCAAGTAAACAATTAATAATTTCCGTACAATCGCAAAAAATGTTGTTATAATGCTATATAGAGGAGGGATTTATAATGCGTTCACAATTTACGAAGCTTTTTCGTAATAACAAACCATATAGCTGGAGTTATCTTAATTATTCCACCAAAGATTTTAAAGGCTACTACCATTGGCATCGTGGCTGCGAATTACTCTTCGTCCACCAAGGAAAAGGAACGGTTGTCGTTGATCAACAAACTTATCCATTGACAGCAGGAATGGTTTTTTTCTTTCGCCCTTTTCAGCTACATAAAATTTATGCCGAAGTGTCGGAGCTAGAGCCCTATGAGCGCAGCACCTTTCATTTTGACCAAGAAGTATTTTTGACGTATATGAATCACTTCTCCTCTTTTCGAGAAATGTTGCTACATATGCAATATGGTATATCCAGCAAACAAGCTTTTCCTCTAAAAGATCAACTGCACTTCATCACCAATGCATGTGCGTCATTCGAATACAATCGCAAGCAACCTACTGCTGCTGCTGAAAATGAGCAAGCTGTCGTATTTTTATTACAAATTCTCGCTTGTTTATATGAACCTACAGAAAAATCTGAAAAACGCGCTCCCTACTCTGCTGATACAGCTAATTATATAGAACAAGCGATGCTTTGGATCGAGCAGCATTACATGGAACCATTTGAGCTAGATCGATTAGCACAAGATATTCATATATCAAAATCACACCTATCCAGACTTTTTCACAAAGAAACAGGAAGCAGCTTAACTAACTATTTGACAGCCCGCCGTATACAACAAGCTTGTTACCTACTACAATCTACCCATTTACCAACAGATCAGATTGGAGAAATGGTTGGATTGTTTAATGTCTCTTACTTTATCCAAGCTTTCAAAAAAACGATGGGAACGACACCACATCAATACCGATTACAATTAAATGGAAATGATAACTCCTAATCTTCACTCATTATTTCCATATTTTTCTTTATGGATTAGAATCAAACAGTCGGAAAGGAGAACCTCATTTGCTAAAACAACGGATGATATGGATCATAGCCACCATCATGATATGCTACTTAATCAGTGACTTTTTGTGGAATCAACATTTAAAACTACAAGAACCAGCTTTTATACCGCAATATACAGAAGTTCTCATTCATGGGCAATCTTTTTCCTTCTATTACTTAGAAGATGTTGAAACGAGCGAGCCACTGCAACATATCCAAATCGATGAACTCCAAGGACTGTTCAAGATAGAAGGACCATCTGTCATTGAACGTTACGGGCAACAATACTTAAAATCGATCATCTATCACCCTATGGATGGTCATGACTATACTGGCTTAGTAGACCAAACATTTACCACCGCAACTGCCTTTTTTACTGGAAACAAACAACAATCTATCGATATTGGAAAGCTAAAATTTCTTTCGAATGCCGCTCCAGACAACTCATTACGTGAACCACTACATACATTAACAAGCGGAAGTTCTAGTAATAATGAACATCTCTATATTGTACAAACGAATACAGATATTGAACTAACTGCTTTGTCTGTTTCTTTTCCGGAATTAATCGAAGAAAATATTAGGGCAACTATTAAACAAACGGATCATTATCTAATAGAACAGGGAGAAGGGTTTACAGAAGATGCCTTCACCCCACTAAACGAGTTATCACTTCCCCTTACTTTCGAAACTGGTGATATTATATTCGCTTCGAATTTAAAATGTTTCCCGAAAATCTATATGCAAATTATAGTGCACGTGTCACCGTAAACGGCAAACATTTGGATACGGGACAATCGTTTAAGAGCACTGTTGGAATACTTGATTACACTATAAGGAACGATAAGGACAAAATAAAACGCTTCTTAAAAAAAGTGAGGGATGATAGATGAATGTAACAGGTTTTCGAGTCATTGCCTGGGGATTATTGCTTGTCGTGTTAGATTTTAATATTAATGGTTTCGATCTTTTACCAGACTGGTTGGGCTATATTATAATCATTAGCGGTTGCCATCAACTTAGTAACCAGCTAAGCTACTCGCAATTTCGTCATGCCAATCTAGCTGCATATGCCTTATTGTTCATTTACATCGTTAACATTTTAATGTTATTCTCTGCTACATCAGACAGTACTATCGGTTTAATCGATGGCATAATGAGTGTGATGATGATTGTCTTTATGTATTACATTTGTGATGGATTATTCCATTTTGCTCAATCTATCCAAGAAAGCGAATTTAGTCAAGCTGTTCGTCGAAATTGGTTGTTTTATTTCATTGCCAATCTTATAGCTCTAATTAGTCAACCACTACTCCTATTAAATAGTAGCTTCAGTATTATAATGGTTGTTTTAATTATTACCGTTGTCCTGTCTACATTATTCATTATATTTAAGTTATTTAAAGCAGCAAAGTTTCATCTGCCTCCCACACCAACTGACCATTCTTCCTTATAAATTACAATATAATGATGTAGTTTATCAGAATCGTATGAAAGAACACTCTTACATTCACTTTTATTCCATTATAAAGAAATCCTATTCACTGTTTTACACTACTTTTTGATCAACCGCTCCTAAATATGTGATATAAAACACCTTTCAGCCGAATCAGAAGTCGGATTGAAAGGTGTTTTATTATTTTTTTACCAAATTTATTCCATTTGTGTGAGAAAAATCATATCTGACGTCTTTCGATTCCGTCATACTGAAGTCAGAACAAAGATAAACAACAGAGACACGCATTGGAGGAGGAGACTCATGACAAAGAATGTTACGGAAACTGTACAAACAAAAGTTGCTGTTACTGCACAAGAACAAATTGATAAGTTAACAGCTAGAGCCAAGAAAGCTCAGGAGCAATACATGCTTATGGATCAAACACAAATTGATCATATGATCCAACAGATGGCTCTTGCTGGAGTAGATCAGCATATGTACTTAGCAAAACTAGCAGTAGAAGAAACTGGACGGGGCGTTTACGAAGACAAAATTATTAAAAACATGTTTGCAACGGAATATATTCATAATAATATCAAAAATCACAAAACCGTTGGCATTATTGAAGAAAACGCACATGAAAGCTACAAACTAGTAGCAGAACCTGTCGGAACAATTGCTGGAATTACCCCGGTTACTAATCCAACATCGACAACGATGTTCAAAGCTTTAATCGCTGCAAAAACAAGAAATCCAATTATTTTCGCCTTCCATCCATCGGCACAAAAATGTAGCGTAGCTGCAGCTAAAGTGTTACTAGAAGCAGCTGTACAATGCGGCGCTCCGGCACACGCAATTCAATGGGTCGAGAACCCTTCAGTAGAAGCAACTCAGCTATTGATGAATCATCCTGATGTAGCGCTTATATTGGCAACAGGCGGATCTGGTATGGTGAAATCTGCATATAGTACTGGTAAGCCAGCGCTAGGCGTTGGACCAGGTAACGTCCCTTGCTTTATTGAGCGGACAGCAGATATCGAACGGGCAGTAACCGACTTAATTTTATCCAAAACCTTCGATAATGGTATGATCTGTGCTTCGGAACAATCTGTTATTATCGACGAACCTATTTACGAAAAAACTAAAAAGCTAATGCAACAAATGGACTGCTACTTCCTTAATAAAGAAGAAACAGAGCTCGTATCCAAACTAGTCATTAATCCAACATCATGTGCAGTTAACGGTGCAATCGTTGGACAATCCGCTTTCAAAATAGCTAAATTAGCTGGCGTTACTGTACCAGAAACAACAAAAATTTTAATCGCAGAACTACAAGGTGTTGGCATTCAACATCCATTATCAGCGGAAAAATTAAGCCCTGTTCTTGCTTGCTACAGAGTGAAAGACGCGAAACAAGGGATTGAACGAGCAGCAGAAATTGTCGGCTTCGGTGGTATGGGACACTCATCAGCAATTCATTCCAAAAATGATGCTGTTATCGATGCCTTTGCCAAACGATTACAAACAGGCCGTATTATTGTTAACGCTCCTTCTACTCATGGTGCTATCGGTGACTTATACAATACGAACCTGCCTTCCTTAACACTTGGTTGTGGATCATACGGTCATAACTCAACAACAGACAACGTATCTGCAGTCAACTTAGTTAACGTGAAGCGGGTCGCTTACAGGACGGTAAATATGCAATGGTTTAAAGTGCCACCTAAAATTTATTTCGAAAAAGGATCTACTCAGTATCTCGCAAACATGCCAAACATAACACGAGTGATGATCGTCACTGACCAAGCGATGGTTGACCTCGGCTATGTAGCAAAAGTAGAATATCACTTACGTAAACGTTCAACACCTGTTCTAATTGAAGTATTCTCTGACATTGAACCAGATCCATCAGTCGCTACCGTTAAAAAAGGTACAGAAGTGATGAATCACTTCAAACCGGATTGTATTATTGCACTTGGTGGTGGATCACCAATGGATGCTGCCAAAGCGATGTGGTTATTTTACGAATATCCAGATACTAGCTTCGACGCATTAAAACAAAAGTTTTTAGATATTCGTAAACGGGTATTCAAATATCCAAAACTAGGTACACAAGCACAATTCGTAGCGATTCCGACTACTTCAGGAACTGGATCTGAAGTTACATCGTTTACTGTTATTACCGACAAAGAAAAAGGTCATACAAAATATCCGTTAGCTGACTACGAGCTTACGCCTGACGTGGCAATTATCGATCCTGAATTTGTATACACATTGCCAAAAAATCAAGTAGCTGACACTGGTATGGACGTTTTGACTCACGCCATTGAAGCATACGTTTCCGTCATGGCTAACGATTATACAGATGGCCTAGCATTAAAAGCTATTCAAATTGTGTTCGAGTATCTAGAAGCTTCTTATCGTACCGCAGATGAATACGTACGTGAAAAAATGCATAATGCTTCTACATTAGCTGGTATGGCTTTCGCTAACGCATTTCTAGGTATTAACCATAGTTTAGCTCACAAATGGGGCGGTCGCTATCATACACCACACGGTCGTACGAATGCTATATTATTGCCTCACGTCGTCAAATACAATGCAAGTAAACCAACAAAGTTTGCTTCATTCCCGAAATACGGCAAATTCATAGCCGATCAACGCTACATGGAAATTGCTAGACTACTAGGTTTACCTGCGGCAACACCACAAGAAGGTGTCAACAGTCTTGTGCTAGCTATCCGCAAATTAAACAAAGCACTAGATATTCCTGAAACATTCCAAGAAATAGGCTTTGATGCTGCTGAATTCGAAGCTAACGTCGATCAACTAGCTGACCGTGCCTTCGAGGATCAATGTACAACATCGAACCCTCGCCTACCACTTGTTACAGAGCTAGCCGACGTATATCGCAACGCATTCTACGGTAAATTTTAATCAAGTCGTCGCTCGCCTCAACAAGTAAGTAAAGTTGATTGCAAATAACAAACAAATCTATACCATAGCTTGGTGCCGTTACTATAATGGTGCCAAGCTATTATTATGTGTCCCCTACCTCAAACCATTGTAACGTAAATAACGCAGGTGGATAATAAAAGGAATCTATCCATATTTACATCTATCTATATCTATCTATATCTATCTATATCTATCTATCTATATATAGGTAGATAAGTAAGCTGGATCGCAAATTTTTCAACAACAATATTCCCATCGTTATCTTTTTGCACCTTCCATTCGCCGCTCACCACCGCTTTATCCTCTGTCACCAACGTATATGCTCCATTCCATTTATACATTCCAGTCTAAACCATGTTCAGATAGCTAATTATTATGTCCTACTAGACGATCAAGCGCCGCTTTCACACCAGCTTCTTTAACTGCAGCGAAGCTTTATACGAAAAAACGTATAAACAGTCGCGTACACCGGTTGGGAGCAAAGCTTTATACGAAAAATCGTATAAACGGTCACATGTAACCATCTTCTGACGAGAGGTTTGTATGAAAAAACGTATAAAAGGGCATATATTACCTTCGTCACAGAAGGTTTTATACGTTTTTTCATATAAAATCGCTTTTGAAGAGTGTTCCTACAATAATTAGAACCTACCACCACCTTACGAAGGAAAGTGATCAAATTTGCGAAGGGAGGGTATCAAATGACAGATCTCTGGAGTAACACGTCCTAATGCCCAAGCTGACATAGGAACAACAAAAAAAGCCATTCTATTAAGAAGGACTTTAGATTTACTAGTTTAATATGGTCGGGATGACACGATTTGAACATGCGACCCCCTGGTCCCAAACCAGGTGCTCTACCAAGCTGAGCTACATCCCGAAATATGTATGGAGCGGAAGACGGGGATCGAACCCGCGACCCTCGCCTTGGCAAGGCGATGCTCTACCGCTGAGCCACTTCCGCATAAAAAAATGGTGCCGTCGAGAGGACTTGAACCCCCAACCTACTGATTACAAGTCAGTTGCTCTACCAGTTGAGCTACAACGGCACATAAAATATGGTGACCCGTAGGGGATTCGAACCCCTGTTACCTCCGTGAAAGGGAGGTGTCTTAACCCCTTGACCAACGGGCCTTATAATGTTGTGAACATTTAAAGCTTTATTGCTATGTATAAACAATACCATATGAAATGGCGGAGAGAGAGGGATTCGAACCCTCGCACCGATCACTCAGCCTAACCCCTTAGCAGAGGGTCCCCTTGAGCCACTTGGGTATCTCTCCGTATGGCTCCCCGAACAGGACTCGAACCTGTGACAACTCGATTAACAGTCGAGTGCTCTACCAACTGAGCTATCAGGGAACAATAACTAATGTTGCGCTTCATGCTTGTCTTACTGATGAAAGTTTACACCTTCAAAACTGGATAGGAACATCGTCGCTTCTTACACATCGTTACTTCATTCTTTAGGATAAGCCCTCGACCGATTAGTATTCGTCAGCTCCGCACATTGCTGTGCTTCCACCC
>NZ_JBHUMH010000018.1:0-15263 GCF_042684845.1 Paenibacillus yanchengensis
TACCATCAGGATAAGTCGTTTTAATGTGTTGTCCTAATTGATCGTAATGATAAGTTGTCGTTTCTCCTAGTGCATTTTTAACAGATGTCAGCTGCCCGAATACATCATATGCATAGATCGTTGCTTGCTCGTTGGCATCCACTTGTTTTTCCAATAAACCATTGATCCTGTTATACTGCATTTGCGAAACCGTGCTTCTATTATTGTTATGATCTAATTCATAAAGACTCACTAACTGACCAAAGCGATCGTATTTCTCCGTCGTTGCGTTACCTATGACATCCGTGGTCGTGACATCATCATAGGTAACCGTTGTCGTTGCACCATTAGCCATTGTGGATAAAATAGAACGCGACCAGACGTCGAATTGTTGACTTTGTTGATGTCCAAGTGCATTTTCAGATAATATCATTCTACCAAATTCATCATATTGATAAAGTGCTTGTATTACAAAACCAGTAGCAGTCATCATACTTCTGATCCCAGGTAACGTAATGTGCCATATTTGCCGTAATGTGTTGTTTTTTCTATCTTAACTAACAACAATCATCCTTTTCTCTATTATCACCTCGATATGACGTTCAATAGACTTGAAACTATACCAAACATTACGAGCAATAGTTTCGATGGTCAGATAACACATATTTTTATTAATCATATAAGCGATTAAGTTAATCAGTATTAACTTTTTTGTTTATCATCTCTTTACCTACCTTCATATCATGTGTCCACTTTATGGCTATTGATATATCGGAAGGCGGCTAGCCTAAAACGTATCCTTACATTTTTTATGTTGACTGGCACGTTAACAGATTATTCAAATAAAACATTGATACCATATTTTTATTGCAACTTAACAAATTCTTTTTCTACTCTTACTGTTGTTACATTGAACTTATCCCCATGATTCATTCGGCACTGGGTGGGGGGCACTGCTAAAAAAAATACCACATGGAGTTGTTACACTCGCATGTGGCTCTTGGACATTAAGTAATTATATTAAGTAATTGTTTTTCAAGATTCCAATCTTTCGGTTTAGGTGAGGAATCGCTATACCATTTTGCTCCTTCATCGACCCACTTATCCCTGTATTTTTTAAGACTTATCCCATTATCTAAATCATCAACACCAAATTGGAATCCGCAACAACTACATATTTCAAAACTACCAGTTGTTACATCATTATTAACATATGGAAGTTCATCTAACTCGTCATACCCACAAACTGGACATAAATACATATTTACACCTCCTAGTAACTATTTTAGACTATCCCAATATTTCATTTCCTTTTCTGGTTTAAAGTATGTTTTAATATATTCCTCACTAGAAACGGACAAGTACTCATTTGTCGATGACTTATAGAAAAGAGTGTTAAGCCACTCTAACAACAATCAACTAGTTATGAATACAGTAAAAAAAAACTTATACGAATAACCCTAAGGTGACGCCGCTTCTCCATAGCGATAGAGGCTTTCAATACACTTCATATGATTACAATCGACTGATGGAGAAATATAGTTTTACCAAAAGTATGTCTCGTGTGAGCCGCTGTCTAGATAATCAACTATACATGCTAGTCTAAATATGTACAGAAACGCTTGAATAATAATGTACAGTTTTGACGACATGCTACATACTTATCTCAAGGGAGAGATGAGCACATGTACATGACGTTGGATGTTCAAACGGAATTTGAGATTCGTAGTTTACTAGACTTACCTAAATTCAAATCGTTAATGGAGAATCTCAACATGAAAATTAATAAAAGTCAATTGGCTAGGGAGCTTAACGTAGATTCCCGTACCATCCAAAAGTATCTCGATGGATTTACAAAGAAAACAACGAAAGACAAAGGTTCCAAGATCGATGAGTATTACGAGATCATTGCCGCTTTGCTTTCGGAAGATAGCAAGCAAATCTTCTATTATAAGCTGTGTTATGGCAATATTTGAAGGATAATCATGGGTTGGAATGCTCTGCTTCTGCTTTTAGAGCGTACATTGCTCGTAAGCCAGCGTTTGCAGCCTACTTCAACAAGGACATCGTCTTCCATCACCACAAGGAACGATTCGTTTCAAGACGGCACCAGGCGTGCAAGCCCAACTAGATTGGAAGGAAAGTATTCGCTTTGAAACCGATGAAGGGGAGCACGTAGAGATCCATGTTGCCGTGAGGCGTAGTTTATCTTCAATGTACGGCAAGATGCGATCTAGCATTCTTTGCGCTGACCTTTTCGTCTTTGCAAACAAAAGCATATCATCCGCATATCTGACAAACGTAATGCCCCTTCGTTCCAGTTCGTGGTCGAGTTCGTTTAGCATGATGTTACTGCATAAAGGACTAATGTTTCCGCCTTGAACAAGTCCAAGTTTCGTTTCTTCGAATTTCCCTCTGTTCCTTGCACCTGCTCTAAGATATTTGTGGATGAGGGATATGACCCGACCGTCCTTGATCGTTCTGGATAGGATCTCGATCATTTTCGACTGATTCACGGTGTCGAAGAATTTCTCTACGTCCATGTCAACGACGTAGGTATAGCCTTGATTCGCATATTCCTTACACTTCCTTAACGCATCATGGGCACTTCTTTTCGGTCGGAAGCCATAGCTGGTTTCAACGAATTGAGGTTCGAAGATCGGTGATAGTACTTGGATTATCGCTTGTTGCAACATTCTGTCTACTGCTGTTGGTATCCCCAACGTTCGCATTTTTCCATTGTCCTTGGGTATTTTTACTCTGCAGACTGGATTCGGACGATATTTTCCGTCCAGAACAAGCTTTACGAGTTCATCCCCATGGTCTTTAAGATAGGGGAGAAGATGCTCCACTCCCATCCCATCGACTCCATGTGCACCTTTGTTCCTCTTCACTTGCTTGTACGCTTCGTTAAGATTGGATCCGCTCAAGATTTGCTCTAAAAGTCTTTTCCCTCGACTGCTAGTGTTGGTGTTGTTGTTTTCCGTTATCCGCTTGTCAGTAGGCGCTCCCGCATACCCTTCGTGTTCCGCACTATCTCTTTGCGGGTAGCCCTTGCCATAGCAAGGTATTCTGTTTTCTTTTGTCCCGACTTTGGTAACTTTCATTGACTAAACACCTCCTTAGGTTCAACCCTTCATAACGCCGCCTGGCTGCGTTACTACTATGGTATCTGCTGACTTCTCACGATAAATCTTATTTCAACCGCATGTGGCACATGCGCTTCATGCGTCCGTGAGACCTCCCACGGTAAGACACGTCACTTTCATCCCATGTACCCGCCGCATTTACATCCTCGTGTCCGTGCAGTTTATTGGATTTTGTCTTGTTTAGCAGACTCATCCCACTTTGGATGCCTGATGTGATTCGTGTTCCTCGGGTCGGGACTTTGCCGCCAGCTTCCTTCAGATTCCACCTCACGGTGGACACCCTTGCTCCCCACTAATGGTTGGCAACTGCCAGCCCCCATAGCGGACTTTCACCGCCTAGTTACGTGTCATGCGTGGCGCACTAAGAAGAAGACCTTGAGGATTGTCGCCCCCAAGGTCCTAATAAACTAGTGCTTTTCAACAAATAAGCCTAATTGTTCGATTGATGGTATTAACGATTCAATTGGTTTTGAAATATGGATTCCCATCAGATAATCGTATCCAATAAAAACTTTCATCCTTCTAGGATAATAAACCTCGGAACCAATATCTTCACGCAAAAGCAATCTGCAAAAAGCATCTACTTTCTCTTTATCTAGCTTGTCCAAATCTTTAGCATCAGTATAAATCCCCAGTATTTCTTGAGAGTAGAGTCCACGATTTTTTTTCCTAATCTCCATAAATCTTTCATAAGAAAAACTTCGTCTGACGTTGTCGATTGACAAGAAAGGAACTTCCAAATACTCCATTAACAGTTTTATCACTTTAATATAGCTGTCTTCAACTTTCTTATAATTGTCAATCGTTAGTAGTTCACCTTCAAATGATTTACCGATATCACCAATTGCAGTCCAGTCATCCTTTAGATATCTTCTTTTTTCATCACGGAAACTCGGATTATATTTTGTAATTTCGTACTTGTGCATATCAATCACCTATTCGATTTAAGTTAGCATCATACGTTCCCATTCTAGCATCTTTGCTATTAAGTTCTTCGGGCGATTTTGCTATTTTCCAAACACCACCATTATACGGCCCCATACCATTACCACTACCAATATCTTGACTGATACAGGTTTTAGTTTTTTTGTTGTAGAACACCTTCTGTCCATTTTTTGAAGTATAGTTCGTCGATTCATATCCATATTGTTTAGCTGCATTTTTTAACGTACTTCCTGTCATAGATGACTAGCAGTTAGTATTATGCACCCAAATTCCCAAGTCAGTTACATAATACGTATGGAAGTCAGTTACCGTAAAGTTGTATACCGTAACAGGCTCATCTAGTTTAACAAACTCCACTTTATCAATCGTTAGATTACTTCCGTCAGCTTTCTGGAGTTTATCGCCTACTTGAAGTTCATCTGCAAACAGCCAACCTTTACCTTCCACCCAGAACGGATGAATGCGAAGACTGTAGCGGTTGTCCGCTCAAACCGAGCTGCACGAAAGCAAAGGGCTACTGTTACGACGTATCAATACGTCAACCTTATTCAAGAAAAATTTGCAACAAAAGAAAGCCACATGGAGTGAACCTCCCTCAACTGTTAGCATCTAACACTGGAGTTTCAGTTCATTTTCATGTGGCTTAACTAGTCAATTGTCTAGTTTAATAACCTGTTTTATTCTTTCGTTGAATTCTTCAAAATCATTTTCATCATATACTGCTACCGTTATTTCATGCTCATACAGTAAATCATTAATATGGACATGCTCGTTCATGTTTTCTAATAACGAAATTAAATCATCTAATAATTCCCTTGCCTCATTTTCTTTAAGAAGTAACGTTACTTTACTTAGAACTTTGTTATTTTCTTCGTCAAAGATTCTCATTTTCTCACCTCACTTATGTGGAACATCCCGCACCTAAATTAACCTTTCTAGCAAACAAATAACATGCTTGTTTAGCTGCATTCATTTCTTCCATACTTGGATTTGTTAGAGTTTCATAATAAGAAATTCTAATTGAATCTGCTTGATTCTCTAGATTGTATTGAAATGTCCTTAAAGCAATTAAATTTATCTAGCTGTTGCATTTCATTTTACAACTAAGCAAAAATATTTACCTAAAGAAAACCACATGGAGTTGTTACACTCGCATATGGTACAAAGTGCTATTTTCCTAGAAAAGTCTATCATCAGGGAGACGTTCGTAAGAATAATTAACTTCCCTGATCGATTACCTCTCCCAAATAAGCATCTATCCGCACTCGATACATATTTTTATCATGATAAAAAATAATGATCCAAGACGGTCTTCCTACCGCAGTTGTTGAAATCTTATAATTCTCAAATTCAAATCGTTCCTCTGCATGATTGAAAGATTTAAGTGCAATATGAAAAGCTTCCTCGTCTGTAATTTTCCATTTGCTAAAATGTAAGTTTCCTGGGTCGTTTTTATCCTCCCTGAATGGTTTGTATATTTCGTCTAATCTGTTCGCTATTGTGTCAAAACGTACTGTATACACATCTGGTACTCCTCGCTTCCGTTCACTCACATAAGTAATCCACACTTGTCCTTCGTGCTTCAAGTTAAGTTGCATAAGCACACTGCCAATGTGATATGAGCTACCTCTCGAGTATTTGCTGATGTGTGTATCAGCGATTTCAATTAGTTCTGCAATCGAATTTGCTTCCTCTGGTATGACTTGATTAACAGTTATCTCTCTCTCAAGGATAGGTTTTATCCAAAATAAGAATACAAGACTCAGTCCCAGAATTATTACCACACAATAAATCATTATTTTTTTAATGTTTTCATCTCCTTGCTTCACTTCAACAAAATAGTTATATATTCCATATAACTATACACTTGGTCAGCATAATGATTTCCCTTTGTAATAGCATCAGCTGAACTCATTGAAGTCAAGTGCACCCTGTCAAGTGGACAGTGTAAAAAACAAAAATAGTTAACTTAAGATACCTCAGCTCTCTACGTCTTCATAGGTGTGAAACTTTGTAAGATAATAACTTTCCGATTTATAGGTGGATACTGGACAAGCTTGCCCATAAGTATCTTATCATCCGGTTTATACACGATTTCAACCCTTGTTAGTTCCCCTTCAATGGCTATTCCTCGTTCCTTTCCTTTTTTTCATATTCTGCCCCGTCAACGAAAATATGTGTTTAATGAGGGTAAAGTATTATTATAGACTGTCGCCAGATTCATTCGACAATGGGTTGGGCAAAAAAAAGATCTTGAGGATTTCAGCCCTCAAGGTACATTTATATAAATATTTATAAATCCTCTTTAGCAATAAATTCCGCTTCAATTACTTCAAATTCTCTATTAACGGGATTACCTCCATATTTCTTGAGTATCTTAATAATGACGTTGTAAAAGGCAAATTCCGGAGTTGCCCCTTTAGAGGAGTACTCTATTTCATGGCTATCATTAACTTTTAGTTTATAACCTGTTCCAGTATATGACAGATCAAATTTGCAATCATTTTCCTCAAGCCATGATATTAAATCGATTATACTTGGTATCCATACTCCTTTCATAAAAACCTCTTCCTCGCAGAGAAAAGTTCCTGATGGTAGAAGCCTTCCACCCACAACCCAAATAGAATCATGATATTCAAAAATGTCCTGCGGATATACCCTGTCTGCATATAAAGGTCTCTTGAATCCTAATTCAAACAACTTTATTGCCTCTGTTTTTGAGATAGACATATCTTCACACCCAAATCTACTTAATTTTAATTACTGTACCAGTAGAACTTTTATATTTGCCATCAATATAATTGCCGTATTTGTCTGAATCAGCAACTCAGTGAAGTTTTTTACCGTCTATCGCTCCTTAAATACTTAGTATGTTGAATCTGCATGTCCAGTTGTACCTTCGCCCACCATAATCCAGTTTTGGGATCTCGATAAGCAGTAACAGTACCACCGTTAAATATATCAGATAATTTTTTGTCGGCACCTATTTTAATGTTCCATAAAGTGCTCGTATTTTTACATATTCATTGTTTTATAATCATCGTATTCATGGAACCTCAAGCTATCTCATGCCTATGCAATCTCGATTGCAAGACACTAAAAAATGGTTTGATTTAGTGTTGCCATACTACTGTAGTTTTACCACCCTGCGCCAGATACAACAATTGCAACAACCTCTCCTAGTCTTACTAAAAACCCAATATTATGCAAAACAAACTGATCTTTTTTATATCCAAATATTCAATCAGTTATTTTCAAGTATGTGAAATATTAGCAAAATAATTATATATTACAACAACTACAAACTAATTAATCAAAATATGTCTGGAGTGAATCCAGTAAAATACTGAACTCACTCCAGACAATCAGCTACATAAATAAAACTCCAACTTAGAGGGATCACTATACTCCCCTGTGGCAAAACATTATTCACAATAGCCGATCATTATTTCCCCTTCATGATAATACTCAATAACCAATTCTTCGGGCACATATATCCAAGTATCAAAACTCACTTTTTTAATATCATTAATATTCTCCAGTATAGTTGACATTTTTGATTCAATAGCAGGAAATAATGCATTATCCCAAAGTATATACGCTCTCATATCTACAGTACTTTCAGCATGTAAACCTAGTTTTTGTTTAGATTTAACATTGTTCCAATCAATTCTTCCATAAAACGTAAAAGGAAAGCAGTCTTGCAAACTATCAAACAACCTATTAGTTTCCACTTCTGATAATATTAAAGCCTGTTTACCCAATTTCAAAATACATTCCTCATATAGTGTCATATACGTAACCCTTTCATTAATTTAAAGAATTAATAATTGCTTTGTATGCTTTTTCTCCACCTTCAATTTTAAATACAAACTTTGCTGTACTATTTCTAAAGTCCTCCACATTAATATGAAAACCTTTGTCTGGATCGTAATCGACTCTCCAGCGTACTTTGCCACCAGCAGATTGTCTCCCTATTATCTTATTATTTCCATAACTTGTTTTTAATCTTCTAATATAGGCTTTTGAATCTGCACCTAAATTTCCCATAACATCGAATGCAGTATTCCTAGCCTGCTCATAAGATTTAAAAGTACTTTTAAGTATTTTTACTTCCCTACTTTTGTAAATTCAAAAGCTCTCTCTATATTTCTTCCTTCTTTACTCGAGAGCTTTACTACTAATTTTCCACCTTTAATAACTTTACTTATTGGTAAAAATCCAGCTAATGCCAGGGACTTGTCAAATGTTGATGCTTTGGGATCAACGATAGTGTTAATGTCATCAACTACTAAAAAATTTGCAACCTCCATAGATGCTTCTATAATTCCTGCTTTCGCTTCTTTCATACATACGCCTATACCTACTTTTAAACAATGGGCAGCAAGCTTTGTTTGTGTAAGAAATGCCCCTGTCCCTTTATACTGTGGAATATTCCCACTCGGAGATTGTTATAAAAGGGTATATTATTTAACACTTGTTTACGTTTGTACAACCAAATCAGGAGAATATCATACGGGGCTGATGAAGGTTAAGTTCGTTTAGACTTAGCCACCTGATTCATTCGGCACTGGGTGGGAACTATCAAGAAAAAACACATGGAAGTTTAGAATGTTGTTATTTCCTAATAAATAGACCATTCTTGATTGCTTCATTAGTTAGCCAATTAAAATCCTGTTGATTATCACAATAAACAGGAAAACTCAAATCATAATTCGCAATTATTGCAGTGTTAATATTCATGAAGAAAAAGTTGGAAAAAAACAACTCCCTAGTTGATAATTCAGCGATAATTTCTAAATCAGCTAAATTATCAATTTTAATTAATTCGTTTTCATTTTCTTTGGAAAATTTACATTTCACGCCTTTTTTGTGTGCCAAATCACTATCATAATTACATTGTGACAAGTAAACTAGAACTATTCCCCCATTTTTTCGAAAAATACTGCTTATAGTGTCAATAAATCTATCTTCGTACTTTAAGTTGTGTTCTGCAAATGAGCTTAGTAAATCCTTGGCTTCAACCTCTGAAAGCGTATAGGAGTATACATCTAAAATACCTACATTAAATTTTGATATATCTTCTTCGTTTTCAATATCAAGTCTTGAAAATACATGGAGCACAGCTTCGATCTCCATTTGATTTGCTTTGTTAAAAGTCATAACATTACCCTCATTTTTTTCTCCTTATTATCTTACCTTCTTTAGTAACTGACCAATATCCACTTTCTCCTCGAATCTTCAATTTATGATAACTACCTCCATGACCTCCTATTCCTGAACTACGACCTCTATCATTCTCTAATGTAGTTGACCCGTATTTTCCATTTTCAAACATATCTAGCTTTATATACTTCCCATCGGCCATTTCAGACATAATCTGTTTAGGTATGCCTTTAGTTATTGAAGCAAATGTTAATGATTTATTAATCTTTGATAATGTGGATCGGCTATACTAAATTAGACATAAAATTTAGGGGTAGTAGAATAAAAGAAGTTACACTCACATGTGGTCTAAGTTTGAAATTACTCTTGTACTCCACCCCAAGATAATATAGACACTTCGAATCTTATGTTTAATTCAGCAAGTACTTTTATAATAGCTGCAGATAAATCAAAATACATTTGCGCCCACTCAGATTGCAAATACATTCTAATACAGATATCTTCGAACTTGTCATCATACAGATAATTTTTAACTGGAATTAATTTCATTATCAAGTTTCTAAGTACCGTACTCGGTTTCTCATCTTGTTGAAATTTCATCTCATATGTCCAAACGTCTTTTGGTGCAGTAATTTTAGAGTGTTTTATTGATTGACCTTTGATGATATACCCTGTATGCGTTATTTTTAAGTTATTATCTATGCTTTCCTTATCTAAGCCTTCTCCTCTTATTAGTAGAGAACACGCTCCTGAGAGTAGACTCATATATTTCACGCTCCTAACTATTTCCCTTTAAATTATTTGGAAATTTCTTGAAGTTCCTTTATAGCGATATTCTACTACACCTTGATCAGCTGTCTTGACTTTAGTTAAGCGATCCCACTCATCGTATTCATATTGTTGTACATTGCTTATATCTGTAAAGTTTTCTGATTCTAAAACTTGTTTATTACCCCTGATATCAAAGTTATAGATTTCATTGAATCGGATCGCTCTTGCTATTCGGTTCATTTCATCATACGTAAATTCATCTTCCATTATTTCACCAAAACTGGTTTGTTTACGTGAAGTAATGTTACCCTCTCATTCCCTCTGGCTAACTTTTTCTTCTATTTGCGATATTTGCCTCGCCCTTCCTCTGCACCTATACTAGCATATTCGCATATTAAAATATCTTCAACCACCTTTCGTTGCCCGTTAATTTCATATTCCAAATTATAAACCATGCTTAATCATGAATGAAGACTGGCGTTAAAGCACCATTTCCACAGCTTGGACATTTAATCGTAAATATCAAAGAATCCGATTTGGTTGGTTTGTATGAAATTGAGCTCGAAAAGATTAATGAACATCATACATCTTTGGAGGAAGACCGGTCGTAAGGGCTGGTCTTTAATTTATTTTTGGGCAAAAAGAAACCACATGGAATTGTTACACTCGCATGTGGTTATAAGAAATAAACTATTAATTTAATTTACGAACTTACCTGCAATTAAAATTACGATAATTACCAGTAGTAACGCCAGCTTTATCTTTTGATTACGAACAAACTTTAGAATTGTTGCTACAATCACTAGATAACAAAGAAAAAAGACAAATCCCTTTACGTCACCTATTAAAAATATCATCAACACTATAGTTCCAACAAATATAAGTGATAAAGATTTTTTATTCACTGTCATTTCCCTTTCTTTGTTATATACCAATACCTATCTTCTATAACCTGTCTACCTGTGTTTGGCAAGTCTAAAGTACATAGTTTGGCAGCCAATTTATACATAACCCTGCCAGTCCTTTTTTCTTAGTTTTCTTCCTGCGGTTTTTGCTTAGATAAGGCATGAGTCAATCTGTAACTTTCTCCTGTAAAAGATAGAATATGAGCATGGTGAACAAGGCGGTCAATGATGGCAGCCGTTAATCGTTTATCCCCAAAAACAGTATTCCATTGCCCAAACTCTAAATTCGTTGTAATGATGACACTGGCTGTTTCATAGCACTCTGAGATGAGATCAAACAATAGCTCAGAGCCATCCTTGTGAAATGGGATAAATCCAAGCTCGTCTAAGATGAGCAACTCTACTTTTTTCATCTCCCGCATAAACCGTGTTAATGTACCGTTTTGATGCTTTTCTAACAATAGCGATACAAGATCGGATACACGGAAGAATCGGACATTTTTTCCTTGTTTACAGGCCTCTAATCCTGTTGCAACAGCAAGATGAGATTTTCCCGTACCGACAGATCCCAGCATCATCACATTTTCGTTTCGCTCCATAAAAACCAAGTCCTTCAATGCCTCTAGCGTGAGCGATTCAGTGAACGTCGTTGCAGCTAAACGCTCATCGTATTCACGAAAGGTCTTCTGCTGACTAAATCCTGCTTTTTTAATAAGGCGAGTAGGAAATCTTCCTTGGACGCAGCATCTATGGTTGGATAGACCTTGGCGACATGTCCTAGCCGCAGTTGTTTACAGCATTCCTGAATCAATACTCTGCTCATATGACCCCTACCCCTTTCGAGAGTTGATCATAGGCCTCTAGGTCTGGATCATAATCTTTAACATCTACTGGTGTGTAATGCTCCGTCAATACTTCCATGCTAGCTACAGGATGTGAGACCTGGTACAACGCATGGTATAAGACACCTTCTTGATCTTGCTGGTAGACAGAAGTACGATCGACAGCCTCCGAAATATGGTCCATGCTATAACCACTTCTGAGCCATTTGACCAACCAACCGATACGTAACTTTCGTTTATTGGGTTCCGCGATAGACACATAGTTTTGCAGTGATAAGGGTAGTTGTGAGTAAATCCAAGCATAGGTCACTGCTTTGGGTTTCTTATGGATCACAGTCAATTCTGCTGCCCAGTCAATCGCTTGCTCCTTCAACGAATAGGGACGTGAGAAAGTGCCCAGTCTCTCATAATCCTGGTTTAAAACTTCGACCTCGTCCCAATAGATTTTGAGCAAGACAGCTTCATTTAAGCTCCCTTTGGCCATGGGATATTTCTGTCCTTCAAACGGAACACGACCATATTTATCTAGCACGGCAGCCTCAAGACGGTAGACTTCAAAGGGTTCGCTTGGGAGGCTAAGCAGCTTGGCTTTTTCCTCTTCAAACAAGATGTGAATGGGTTGTTTCTTTTCGTAATGTATTTCTTGCATGTATTGCTCTGCCTTGGCTTTCATCTGTTTGTTCAAATCTTCCCATAGGGTGAGCGTAGGCATTGGCACCATCCAGTTACGGCGAGTGCATCCAACTTTATTCTCCACACTCCCCTTTTCATGCCCCTTGCCTACCCCACAAAATTCATATTGAAAGCCGTAATGAAGGGCGAATGCTGTGAATTTCTCTGTCATTTTTCGATCGTAGTAACTTTCTATCTTTACGACTGCTGCTGATAAATTGTCGAACCAGATCTTCTTAGGCACACCCCCTACAATCTGCATGAGCTCTTGTAAGCCTGTTAGAAAACAGTCGATGTTCTCGCTCGGTGTAAACCAGATGTAAGCTGCGTTACTGTCTGGAAAAGACATCACTACATACTTGATTTGAATGATCTTTTGTTCATGTGTGACATTTGCGGTTCCAAAATCTACTTGGGCTTCTCCGCCAGGATGCTGTAGATCTATGTATTTATCCACAGGCTGTGCTAGTTCTTTCTTCTTTTTTGACACATAGGTCGTCACGGTGCGTTTTCCACCAGTATATTTACATTCTTCCACTAGACGATCATAAATACGAGTCTGGGTATGCCGTTGCTTCTTATGCTTTGTCAAATCTTCTTTCAGCCACGTATCGATAATATCTAGGTAGGGACCCAAGACACGATGCTGTGTTTTACGCTTCTTTATTTTCTTTCATGGCATATTTCTTATCCGTCCTCCAATTGATGTTCATTTGATTGGCAATACCATTGATCGAAAAGTCTTCCTCTTCCCATAAGTGTTTGATATACTCTTGTTGAGCCATTGTTAGCATCCTTTCTGTTTCCTCCCCATGAAATATTAGCGTGTTCCATGTAAGAGGTTAATAGATTTCAAGATGACTGACAAGGGCTCTTTATTTTGTCGTTAGATTATGTACTTTTGCACTGCCAAACTATGTACTTCTATCTTGCCATAAACAACTATTGACGAATTACTTGCTATTCTACAAGCTAAAGATGCGCAATACATACGAATGACGAAGAAGTTAGTAGTAGAAATATTCAAAACCTTCCCAAAACAGTGAAAAACCAAGCCGATAAGTGGCTTGGTTTTTCACTTTCCTGTCGTTGTTCCTTTACTGACATGTATTACTTTGACGTCCGAGCGTTGCATCTGCGACATTTTGCAATGGGTTGCGGTATCACTTTACCTTCTGGGAGTGATTTGTAAGATCGTTTATTCTCGTGAGTCATGAATAAGTATCTACGTTGAATCAAAAAGAAACCACATGGAGTTATTACACTCGCATGTGGCTTAGAACACCTATTTTTTGAAATTGTATCAAAAGAATATTTTGGGTCAAGTTATCTTTTACTGATTTTTGACAATGTGATATCTGTAAAGTGAATTAATATAGTTGTACCGGTTGATAATAAGATTTCATGTGATATCACACCATCAACTTCCACAAATATTTCACTATATCCCCAATCACCCATATCATAATTAGATTCATATTGTACCTGTACAGCAAACTTTCTGACATCTTTGTATTTAAGTTCCCATTCTTCTGAGAAATCATCACTTACAGTAATAGTTACTTCGATTTGTTTAGGGTCATCTGACTCATACTGAGTGATAGAATAGTTTTTTAGAACAAAGTCATGAAATCTGATTTGTTTAAAGACCTGAAATAGTTCCTTAGATACCTTACTTTCTAATTGAATAAACTCATTAAAATATTGTTTATCATTAATCTCCCATTGCTCAGATGCTTTTTCCTCTTCAGTACTATCTTCAGAATTCATTGCTTCCCAAAGCTCATATTTAAAATATTTCATATTTGTATAACTCCCATCAGTTTAATAATAAAAAATTCTTGGTCCAAAAGGGATTGGTACAACTGGTATAGTTGGTTGACTGTTACCACCATATGGAGAACTATCAGGATTGTAAAAAAATGGTAATCGTCCACATTACTACCATATCCTGAATCTATCTTCCAATCCCATTTCTGACGTTTTTTCAATTCTTTCTGTACCCAATTAGGTGGAGAGCCTGGACTATTACTTTTCTTATCATGAATACTACCACTCGCATTTTTAGACCAGTGTTTTCCATTTGGACCATTTACGTGTATATGTTTTTCAGTATCTGTACTAGTGTCTGCCGGGTCTTTTCTGTAAGTCCATCCAGCTCCTAAGTCAACAGTTTTCCCAAAATAATAACCTGCTGCAGCTGCTGCATTAATTTGACCACTACTTGGATTTGCAAGTGTAACATAATAAGAAATTCGAATTTGGTCTGCTTGTGCCTCGTATCCTCTTTGCATTGCTGTTATCTTATTTAATTCATTTTGATAGTTAGATTGATTTTTCTTTAATGAATTTTTCTTTAATTGAGCCTCTTCCCATAATCTTGTGTAATTATCTATTTGTTTATTATAACTTGAAGGTAAATAAACATCACCACTTTTAACATGCCCACTTGGATCGACATACCTAAGTGGATTGTTCTCAACATACGTGTAAAGATTCAAACTAAGCGGATTATTCAATTCCCCTTCATACGTATCCTCATTTATAAACCGTCCAATACTTGGATCATACCAACGTGCACGTAAATATTGTAGATTCGTTTCTTCATCCCAGTATTCGCCAGAATAGCGGAAAGATTGCTCTATCGTTTCGGAATGCTCCAGTGGTTTGCCCCAGATATCGTACGTGTACTCATTGATTAGCTTGCCTTCAGTATCCGTAATACCAGTCACGTCACCATGACCGTTGACCATATAATAACCTTTTTCCCCTGTCGCTGTCTCTAACATAGCTAGACTATTTCCACGTAAATAACTTATTTTTTCACGTATGGT
>NZ_JBHUMH010000019.1:0-29099 GCF_042684845.1 Paenibacillus yanchengensis
AGAGGAGATACATCGATATGGACCTATATTGGACGTGGAAAAAAGAGAAGAAGAAAGCCGAACCCAAGTCATAAGTCCGGCAGATCATATCTAAAGGGAATTTACACATAAAAAAGGACTTGACCTATAAAAAGAAAAATATACTGATTTTTGTACGTTTTTTCTTATAAAATCCTACTATACTCTCTTTCAACAGTTATAAATGCAAAAAACCGACCAAAAGATACCAAAAGATCGGCTTTTCACATTTGTATACGTGGCTGCAATGTTTAATTTGACTTTGTGGTAAGTTTTCAGATTCGTCCTAATGTCCCTATTTTTAAATTCGCTTACATTTACATCATAATTCGCTTATCATCATTCGCTTACGTTTACATCATCATTCACTTACAATTCCATCGTAGTTCAATCAATCTCTTACACCGCCTCATCCAACACAGCTAATTGCAACTCATGCAGTTGTTGTTTAAGTTCAGCTACGATTGGTTGGTAAGCGTCATCATGATAGACATTATTCAATTCGTACGAATCTTGTTCTAAGTCAAACAATTCCCATTCTGGTGTTTTCTTCTCGTCTTTGGACCCTGATGTTCCTAGTGCATCGGCATAGTAATAGATCAGTTTATATCTTTCGGTTCGAATACCGTAGTGGGAGTAAACGTTATGACTGCTATCTAGGTGCATCCAGTAACGATAATACATCGCTGTTCGCCAGTCGCTAGGCGTTTGACCTTCCCAAATGGAACGCAAGCTTTGTCCCTGCATTTCCTCAGGAATAGCTACACCAGCATAATCTAAAAAAGTAGCAGGGAAATCAATGTTAAGTGCCATCGCATCCGTACGAATTCCCGGTGTAATCGCTTTAGGGAAGCGTACAATAAATGGCATGCGTAAAGATTCTTCGTACATAAACCGCTTGTCATACCAGCCGTGATCCCCAAGGAAAAATCCTTGATCGGACGTATAAACAACTATCGTATTATCAGCAATACCTTCTTCGTCCAAATAATCTAGCAAATTGCCAACGCTTTCATCAACAGAAGCAACGCAGCGCAAGTAATCTTTCATATACCGTTGGTAACGCCATTTTTTTTGTTCGAGCTCCGATAGTCCAGGTGGCGGCGATCCTTTTAAATCCGTTTCATCGTTCATATCACGATCAATTCGCATCAACGCTTCGTGTGCCGCTTCTGATCGAGTAGCGTAGTCATCGTAAAATGTTGCTGGTTCCGGAATTTCTACATCGTCGTATAGAGTAGCATATTTTGGAGCCGGCTCCCACGGTCGATGAGGTGCTTTATGATGTACCATTAACATAAATGGTTGTTCTTTATTTCGTTTATCGAGCCAATCTATTGAAAAATCAGTAATTAATTCTGTGGCATAACCTTCATGCTGCTTCAATTCACCTTGCTCATAGAAGCGAGGGTTATAGTATTCTCCTTGATCATGCACAACAGACCAGTAATCAAAGCCAGTCGGATCTGCTTCTTCCCCATGTCCCAAGTGCCATTTTCCAATAATTGCTGTTTGATAGCCATCCTGCTGTAGCAATTTAGGGAATGACATTTGACTGCCATCAAATCGATCCGCTAACGTTCGTACTCCGTTCAAATGATTGTACTTTCCAGTTAAAATAGCTGCTCGACTAGGGGAACAAATAGAATTCGTACAGAAACAGTTATCAAATACGATGCCCTCGTTCGCTATTCGATCTAATTGCGGTGTTTCATTTACTTTACTGCCGTAACAACTCATCGCATGGGATGCATGATCATCCGACATAATAAACAAAATATTCGGTCTTTGTTGCTCGCTCAAGTTTACCACCTCTTCTATTTTAATTGATTCTATACAACACTCCTCTTCTATCTTATCATATTGCATTTTAATTTTTCTTATAATTTCTAGCTACTTACAAAATGACAGACCAACTAGCAAAGCCCTCTACTATTTTTTGCCCTTGAAAGTACTCATTCTTTGCTTTATATTAATGAAATAAAAAAATGCACAAACTGTTTACACAGTCTGTGCCAAAAAAAGAAGGGATATGTGAAATTACTTATTTGACCGAACCTGTCATACCTGCAACGAAGTGTTTTTGCATTAAGAAAAACACAAGCGCTGTTGGAAGTGTCGCAATCGTAATAACTGTCATCATCATCCCGTAGTCAGGCGAATAGCTAGATCCTAACGAAGAGATAAGTAATGGAACAGTCCGATTGGATGCTGACGGTAGTACAACGAGTGGCCATAAGTAGTTGTTCCAACTGTTCATAAAAGTAATGATTGCCGCTGCTGCATAGGTTGTTTTCATTGTTGGCATAAATATGCGGAAGAAAACTCCAAGCTCTGATAGTCCATCGATACGTCCAGCCTCTAACATATCTTTCGGGAACATCTTCGTGTTCTGCCGAAAGAAGAAGATGAGAAAGGCGGTAGTAATCGTAGGTAGCATCGCCGCGATTAGTGTATCAACACCGATAAATGGTAACGACGATGAAAATGAACTAAACAAACGGTACAATGGCACCATTAGTGCCGCAAATGGAATCATCATAGACAACAATAAAATAGTAAACACGATATCTTTTGCTTTGCTTCGATAAATTTCAAAACCATAACCAGCTAGCGAAGCTACAATTAGTGCTAAAATAGTCGTCGTTAAAGAGATTTTCGCTGAATTTAACAACGCCGGCACAAGATCTACCGAATTAAATGCTTTATCTAAGTTTTCCATTAAATATTTACCCGGTAACAATTTCCCCATAGTAACGTCTACCGAGCGATTAGTCATACTAACAATCATCCAAAAGAATGGGAAGATCGATATAATAGCTGCTATGCTTAAAAATATATACATTACTGTCCGCTTTAGTTTAGCCATCTTTACGATCCCCTCCTACTCTAAATTGGATAATAGAGAATATAACAATTAATATAACAATTGCATAAGATACTGTTGCTGCATAACCAAAGTCAGGCGTGTACTTGAACGATAGGTTGTAGATGTAATGTGACAATGTTGTAGTAGCATTACCCGGTCCGCCCTTCGTTATATTAACGACTTCATCAAACAACTGTAGTGTTCCGATAGTCGATGTAATCGAAGTGAATAGGATGATTGGCTTCAGCAGTGGTATTGTAATTTTCGTAAATTGTTTAACTGCAGATGCACCATCGATACGAGCCGCTTCATAAATAGAATGATCAATATTTTGTAACGCTGATAAATAAAATATCATATTGTAACCTGTCCAGCGCCAAGTAATCGCCAGAATAATAGTAACCTTTGCCCAGAAAGGATCCGTTAACCACTGGATCGGAGCATTTACCAAATGTAATTTCACTAATAATGTATTAATAAGTCCATCAGGTGAAAATAATGCTTTGAAAACTACGGAATAAGCAACCAGTGATGTTACTGCCGGCAAGAAAATAGCTGTCCGGAAAAAGCCTTTAAATTTCAAATTACGATCATTAAGTAAAACAGAAATAATCATCGAAAGAGCGATCATTAATGGTACTTGCACGATTAAGTAAATGGATGTGTTAGCAAGTGCTACTCGAAACGTCGAGTCTGTAAACAAACGTTTGTAATTATCAAATCCAACAAAGTTAAGATTGTTACCAAGACCAGCTTTGAATGATAATATTAGCGCATCAATCATCGGATAGAAGTAAAAGATACTAATCATGACAATGGCTATCGACACGAATGACCAACTAATTATATTAGTTCTGGAGCGGATATTCATTCCCTCTCCTCCTCGGAAAATATATGAAGGCATTTAAAATACCAGCCCACCAGATATACCGGCAAGCTGGCGATAACTCGGGTTATTTATAATTGTTACCTAATTTGTGTATCCGCTTGTTTTTGCAAGTCAGCTAATACTTTGTCTATCTCTTTGTTGTTCAAATAATTTTGTAATTCTGCTGCTGCCAAGTCTTCGATGGCATAAGTGTGCATACCGTAGTTAACTTTTGGAATTTCAGCAGTCCATGTTGCAAAGTCTTTCACAATTTCTTGCCCTTGGAAGAACTCATTTGGTGCTTTGTATGCTTCACCTTCAGAAGCTGGTTTGTACGTACCGATTGCTCCGATTTTTGTTACTAGTTCTTGGTATAGTTCTACGTTAGATCCTAGCGTTTTACCTAAGAATTCAGCTGCTGCTTCTTTTCCATCAGTGTTAAGCACGTAGAATGAACTACCACCTAAGCTAGAAGCGTGAACAGAGTTTGCGTTTTTATCCAATTTTGGAAGCGGTGCAATTGCCCATTTACCTGATTGACCTTCTCCTTGGATAATGGATGACGTAAACCAGTTACCGATTGGAAGGGATGCTACATCACCACTATTGTAGTTTGCTACATATTGGCTCCAGTCCGTGTGGATTTTTGCCAAATCAGCATCAATCATCGCTTTGTATACTTCAAAAGCTTCTTTTAGAGCTTCGTTTTCTTCAATAAATGGTGTAACACCATCTTCTTTCAAGTACCAAGCACCTGCAGATTGCATCATAACACGGATAATTCCTAGGTCGTTTGGATCTAGAGAAATCCAGTGTTTACCAGTAGCTTCTTTTACTTTTGTACCAATTTCAATATATTTGCTCCACGTAATGTTATGCAAATCTTCAATTGTATAACCAGCTTGCTCCAAATAATCTGTTCTTACATATACTCCAGTTACACCAGAGTCAAATGGCAAACCGTAGTTTTTACCATCTAAGCTACTTGGCTCAATTTTGTATTCTGCGAAATCAGCTGCATTGAATACATCATTTAGAGGGTAGANTTTTGTTGAATTAGAGCTTAACGTTGTGTTCAGCTTAGAAACGATATCATTTTGAGCACTTTCTACAACTTCAACTTCCAATTCTGCATTTTCTTTTTTGTAATGCTCTTTTGCCATTTCCAGTGCAGCGATGTTAAAGCTTGGGTCCCATGCCCAAATTGTAATTTTGTCTGTCTTGCTTGCATCAGGAGCTTTGTCTGTTGCTGCTGGTGTTTCTGCGTTACCACCATTCGTACCGGCATTACCACCATTGGTTTTGTTACCGCCATTGCCGCCACCGGAAGAACATGCTGCTAGTAGTAGCATTGTTGCCATTAGCAATGTAATCAATTTCTTTGTGTGTTTCATTTTTTCGACCTCCATTTTTTATTCTATCGACTTTAAAACGCTTTCCGTTCTGTACATTTATCATATCAAAACTATTTATTTGATGGTTAGCACATTCTTTGCCTACATTTGTCTGATTATTATAACTGTCAGAATAGCATTCTTTTGTTTCTTGTAATATTTTTCGTTTGTATAACATTCTTTATATTTCCTATAGCAGGTTGCATTATTTTACAAAATCCCACAATTAAAACCATAAAAAAACCTTCCTCTCGCTTACTACTTTGCTAGTAGCAATAACGATACTGGAAGGTTCATCATCTCATTGCATCTCATCTTTTATTAAAGGTAAGCAAATTTTCACTTTTGTCCCTTCTCCTAATTTACTCGTAATCGTCACTCCATATGGTTCACCGTATAACAATTGCAAGCGGTCTTGTACATTTTGTACACCAATTCCGGTAAATAACTGTCGCCTTCCATCATTTTTTTCTAAAGCTAGTTGTTGTTGATCTAATGCCGCTACTTCAAACCCGTCACCATCATCTGCAATTTCACATACTAATGAATCACCATCAACTGCAGCCATAAAATAAATATTTCCTTCTCCTTTATTGCTAAAAGCATGGAAAAAAGCATTTTCTATAAATGGCTGTACAATTAATTTGGGCAAATGATAACCTAAACAATCTGGCATGACAAAATAATTCATCTTTATTTTTTCACCATATCGCGCCTGATTGATCATGACATAGTTTTTCGTATTCACCAGTTCTTGACTAAGCGAAATCGTTTCATTCGCATTACCTACTATATTTTGCAACAGTGATATGAGGGCATTAATCGTATCTAGCGCTTTCTCTTTGCCACCTTGTTGTACCATAAACTTAATCGACGCTAATGTGTTATACAAAAAATGAGGGTTAATCTGCCCTTGGAGCGCTTCAAGTTCAGCATTTCGCTGTTGCTTTTGCGTTTCCATCAATTGATTAACATGCTCTTGTAATTCACCCAGCATATGATTGAATGCTTGTCCTAATTGTTTTGTTTCATAATTACCGCTAACCGCTACTTTGTACGCAAATCCAAACTTCGAAATATTTGAAATCTGTTTCACCAGTCGGCTTAACGATAACGTTAATTGACGGGAAGTAAAAAATAAAATAATAAGAGCTACCAAAACGATCAATAGAACAGTAAGTACTATGGCATCCATATCTGTTAACTTACCGATCGCAATCTTTTTATCAATAATATTGACGATATGAGCATCTAATGTCGGCAAATATTTGGCGAGTACAATTTGTTGCTTTCCTTTCAATTTCACATCGTAATACTCTTTTTCTTGTTTTTCCAAATTTTCGACATAATACAACAATTCTTCGTCTTTTTGACCAATCCATAATTTATTATCTGACGATAGTACTGTACCATCTTGGTGTAATACGACTACTTCATTACCAATGTTCGCGTATGAATCAAAAAACTCGGAAAAATTTTTTTCTGAAATCGACAAATAAAGTACACCATATGCGAGTCCTGTATTTCGATCAATCAACGCCTTTGTAATAACGATGACATTTTCATTCATCTTTTCATCTCTTGGTAATACGTTATAATGAACCCGCTGCGGATTTTTCACCGTTTTCATCGTCATCGCATGTTGCTTTATTTCTTCACCAGTAAATTTTAATAAAGAACGATCCGAGCCTGCATATATACGTCCATTAATACCGGTAACAAATACTTCAATATCATACATATCTAACACAGGAACAATTCGTTGCATCAATTCATTCATCCGATAATGAGCGCTCAACACTTCCAAAGAATTGCCTTCTGTTTCCATTAAAAATTCTCTTATAGCTCCACTTTGTGACACATTGTTAGCTGCTACTACGATAGAATAATGAAAGGATTCCAAATTTTCATTGATCTGGTTAATAATTTTGGAATTCGTAATACTAAACGTATCCATAAACAGTCGTTCGGACATATTAATCGTTGTCCAAGTAGTCGTTACTGCTACTAACACAATACTAATAACCATAATGAAAAACATTTTAATAAACAAACCATTATATTTGAACCGTTCAAACCACTTATTCATCCCTTACTATACCCTGTCCGATTTTTTCTGCGATATTGACTTGGTGATAAACCGGTTCCTTTTTTGAATACTTTGCAAAAATAGCTGTGATCCGAATAACCTACTTTACTACTAATGTCCGAAATAGGTTCTTCCCCATAAGCCAATAATTGTTCTGCTTTCTCGATTCTCACTTTATGCAAGTAATCTACAAATCCTTCCGCGTTATGAGTGGAAAAGTAATTGGACAGATAGGACGGATTAAAGTGAAAATGGTTTGCTAAGTCTGTTAAAGTTAATGCTTCCGCATAATGCTCTTGAATGTATGCCATCAATTTACGAATATTATCATTCGCATTTCTGTCTTCTCTACTCGCAATTACTTGTTTTGTTTTCTCCAAAAACTGCTGAAAATGAGTAAGCGCTTGCTGTGCCGAGACAGATTGTTCGAACGCTTTGAAATATCGATACTTCTCTTGATCTATCGTTTGGACGTCATATTCTAAGTTACCTAATAGTACCGTAATATTAAATATAAGATTTCCTAGTAATGTTTTAAACTCAAAAACATCTGTTTTATAACAACGAGATAACTGATGTACATGTCGTATTATATCCGAAAAGGCTTTTTCAAATTGCCCTCGTTTAAAGTCTTCTGTCAATTGATTAAGTAGCAATGGTTCAGGTACATCTGGATGTTCGGGTAGTTTTCCTTCCATTAATGACTGGTACTCATATAAATAAAAAGAATAATCCAATATTTTACTCATCGTTTGAAATGCCGCTGTTAGCTCCGTTAAACTAGAAAATCGATTACTTATCGAGTATACTGTTCGTCTTTCTGTATCTACTACCGCACTGTCATCACTACCCTTATTCCCTCTAATATACTCTACCATATAGGAATTAGATTGATGCTGATCGGCTACATTGGCAAACTCCACAAAATGTTCATCGATTACATTACTGTTAGCACATACAACAATCGCTTCACTTCTACTACGCTGGAATGGTAGTGAATAAGCAACGGTTTCATCCTCCCACCCTTTTTCTGCAATAAACTGTTGCCATATCTCCAATAATGGTAGTGTTTTCTCATCACTTATCTTATGTTCTATTCCAACAACGCAGTAGCAATCATATGGAAAAAATTTCTCCAGCTGTTCTGCATTAGTTGCATAATCAAAGTCATATCCATTCACCATTGCTTCCAAAAGTCGTTGCACATATAATCGATCAAATAGTGCGGATTCCCCATTCAACTCGGATAATGCTGGTATCCGCTGGATAGTTGAACGGAGAACAGTAAGTAAATGCTGTTTCTCCAATTTCGGCTTCAATATATAATCAGCTACACCGCTTTGAAACGTAGAACGAACGTAATCAAACTCACCAAAACTACTCAGCACAATAACTTCTATATTGGCAAAACGTTCTTTAATTTCTTTAGTTAATGCTTCCCCGTCCATTAGTGGCATCACAATATCTGTAATGACAATATGTGGATGTACTTCTTCTATGAGCTCTATCGCTTCTTTGCCATTAGCTGCTTCGCCCACAATCAAAAATCCTTCTTGCTCCCAGTCAATAAAGTGGCGAATACCTTGTCTCGTCAATACTTCATCATCTACTATCAACACTCTACATAACTGTGTAGTATCCATCTTTTTTCCCTCCTTACAAACTGTTATATACCTGGATAAAGTAAACGTCAGTCCACATACAACTACAATTATACTTTTGCTACTTATCAGCATCAATTCATCGTATAATCAAATGTAGTGATGCTTGTCCTATAGTTGATACACTGATTAGAAAGGAGCTTCTGTTTATGGTGATGTCAAAAGATACGCTGCATCGTTGGAAAGTTCCAATGATAGCAACCGCTTTTTTGTTTATCCTTATATTATCCCATTTATTATGGCAATGGGCATTCAAACAAGATGACCAATACGTTGTGGATCAAGGACAACTTAACATATCTACTCTTGACTATAGTCAAAAACGATCAATATTGCTAGGGGGGGAGTGGGAATTTCACCCGAATACGTGGCTATTTCCACAAAACATACCAAATCATCATAGGAATAATGAACAAAAAACACAATCTCTTCCCAATAACAAACAGTGGATGACTGTACCTGGCAATTGGAATGACGATCATGCAGTAGACGATCAACAAACGGTACATTACGGCTCTTATCGCTTACGTTTATTAGTCGATCCAGATCGTCCAACTAATTTAACGATATTCGTACCAAGTGTACGTAGCAGTTCGCAATTATTTGTCGATGGCAACTTAATAGCTAGTTCTGGACAGCCCGCTAGTAGCCAGGCGGATTATGTCGCCCGTAACATTCCGTATACCGCTACTTTCTATACAGACAACAAAAGTGAAATTGAGATCGTATTGCAAGCTGCAAATTTTACAGATAGTCGTACCGGTGGAATTACTCGCCCTATGCGGATTGGCTCTGAACATACGATTAATGTAGAGCGACAGCTATCGTTAATGATGCATATGCTAGTCGTTTCCATTTTTCTCATTCATGCTGTGTACGCGATCATTCTATATTTTATCGGCTATCGCAATAAAAAATTTCTCTATTTTTCTTTATTTATATTGATCATCGTTCTGTCTTTACTTACAGCTATAGAAGAAAAGGTGTTATTGGTCTGGTTTCCTCTACCACTAAATATTAGTCTAAACTTACAAATTATTTTTCTTATTACTGGCGCATTTGCACTGAACAAATGTATGGAAGAGGCACTTCCTAAATTTTGGACGAAGTATATTACACCTACACTATCGCTAGCTTGTCTCGTCATGCTCATTGTTACATTGTTCATTCCAGCACAATATATGTTTCCATTACAATTGATAGTATCTATTTCTATTATAACTACATTTGTTACTGGAGCGATACTATTAGTTCGTCGAGCATTTCATGGCTCCCAGATCAGTCTTGGTCTACTACTTTCGATGATTGCCGTTACTCATTATTTTCTCGTTTTTATCTTTATATTACCAAACCATGCTAGTGTCATCTACTATCCGTTTGATTTAATTATTGCTACCATCTGTTTTTCGACGATTTGGCTAAGCCGTTATTATCGTATTTTATTAGAAACACAACAACTTACGTTAAAATTACAACAAGCCGATCAACAAAAAGACCAATTTCTCACCAATACATCTCATGAAATACGTAATCCGCTGCATAGTTTACTTACTGTCGCTCAAACAGTACTCGATCGTGAACAGTCTCAAATCAGTAATGAAAGTGTGACTAGCTTAAAAATGGTGCAATTGATTGGCAAACGACTAACGATTATGCTAGATGATCTGATCGATATGAGCAGATTACCTGGTACTAATATTGAATTAAACAAACAGCCGTTTTTTGTGCAAGACATTAGCTATAGTCTAACGGTCATGTTGCAGCATATGGCTGGTAATAAACCGGTGATGCTCATTAACGATATACCAGTACATGCTCCAGCTGTATATGGTGACGAAAATCGAATCATGCAAGTATTATACAACCTCACGCAAAACGCATTGAAATTTACAAACGAAGGAGAAGTGCAATTTACATCTTATATGGTCGGCTCCCATATGCATATCCAAGTTAGAGATACTGGAATAGGGATAGCAGACTCAGATTTGCAACGTATTTTTCAGCGGTATGAACAAATTACTGACGCATCGCAAGAATATACAGGTATTGGACTCGGTCTTTTTATAAGCCGACAACTCGTAGAATTACATGACAGTCATTTGAAAGTCGAATCTACCGTTGGGAAAGGGACAGAATTTTCATTCCTATTGCCTCTAGCGGAGCCATTAACATATCCCGATCAAGAAGTAATAGATCGTCTACTACATCATACGGAGGATGCAATAGATCTACATGACGATGAAAAACAATTCCCGATTAATTTAGAATTACAATTAAATAAAAAGCATGCGCAAAGTAGCCAGCATTATAAACCGCCACATCAGCTACCTCATTTTCACTCAAAATCGATAGCTCCTGATCAATCACGAATTTTACTCGTTGATGATGATCCTATCAATTTGCAAGTGATGCAATCGATGTTAGAGCCGTCTGGCTTTGACCTTCAAGTGGCAGCAGATGGAAAAACAGCCTTGCAACTCATTCAACTACGTGAATGGGATCTAATCATTTCTGATGTGACAATGCCACATATGTCTGGTTTTGAGCTTACAGAAAACATAAGAAAACTTTACTCTATTACCGAATTACCAATATTGTTGCTAACTGCTCGCAATCGATCTACCGATATTAAAAACGGCTTTTTGGCTGGTGCTAATGATTATGTAACAAAACCAGTCGATACGATTGAATTTCATGCCCGGATTAAAGTATTGACCGATATGCGTGAGAGCTTCCGAGAAAGGATGCGGATAGAAGCTGCTTGGTTACAAGCACAAATCCAACCCCACTTCTTATTTAACACATTAAACGCTATTGCAGCATTAAGTACCATTGACTTAGAACAAATGCGTAATTTGATCGATGTATTTAGCCAATTTTTACGAGATAAATTTAATTTTCAAAATATGCAACAGTGGATTTCGATTGAAGATGAGTTAAATATCATTCGTTCCTACTTATATATAGAGCAAGTGAGATTCCAAAACAAATTGAAAGTAGAATGGCACTTAGATGATGTTGAACCTTTTTCTATTCCACCATTAACAATTCAACCATTGGTAGAAAATGCAGTGAAACATGGCATATTGCCGTTACCGCATGCCGGAACAATCCGTATTTCGCTACGTAACTATCTTGAAAGTGTTGAAATCAGCATTAGCGACACAGGGGTCGGTATGGAAAAAAGCGTCATAGAAAAATTACTTCATGCCTACGATACACTACAGCATGACGGCGGTATAGGTATTATCAACACGAACTTACGACTACAACGAAACTTTGGTAGTGGGCTCGAAATTACAAGCACCGTCGGTTCAGGAACTACTGTATCTTTTATTATAAAAAAACAACTATAAAGATACTGTCACAACAAAGCACGTACCCCTATGCTCTCTTCCTAGAGAACGGAGTACGTGCTTTTCACTGCTTGTATACTATTGTTGCATTTCTTTGGTAGGACCAGATACTGGAGGAACAGTTAGACCTGCTTGACGAAGTAGTACCGTCATTTGTCCTCTGTGATGTGTTTGATGATCAACCATCATACGAAGAATAGCACCACGTGGCATTGGACCTGCAAAACTATCTACTGCTTCTTCCATTTGCTCGTCAGTAAGTGCAGGCGCTCCATGTAAAAATGCTTGATGAATAGCTTCATACTGCTTAACGATTTCTGCCATATTGCTCGGAACTGGAGCATCATGTGCTACTGCTGGTATTTGTAGTCCAACCGTATTACCGAACATTGCTGCTGCTCCGGCCAAATGCCATGCTAACCAAGCCAATGAGTTATGTCCATCTACGATCGAAACGTTCATTTTTTCATCCGTAATTGCTCTGAATACAGCTAACGATCCTTCAGCTGATCTCGTCCACTCTGCTACAAAGTCTGCTGTTTTACGATACATGAAACTACCTCCATTAATAAGTGATATGTATACATCACCTATTCTATCGAACTAGCATACTTATATCAAATTTCTAGCTACATTTCTTTTTATAGTTACTCAGTATTCAATTATTCGATTGTTGTTCCTGTACCGAGGTCATCATATCTTGAATATGCATTTTCATTAATTGCCTTGCTTGATCACTATTTTGCTCGGCAATCGCTACAGCAATAAGCATATGATAGTGGGTTGTTTTTTGCTGCATATTAGGCAGTTTGTTCGTCTCTCGCCTACCAGTAGCTGATAGATCAGCAACAACCGTTAACATCTGTGCTAACAATTCATTATCCGCACCTTCAGCAATGGTCTGATGAAATGCAATATCGGTAGTATAAAAATCTTCTCCCCGCTCCATCTGACCTGGCATAATCTCTGCCAAATGACTAATTTGTTTCCGTTGTGAATGAGTCGCTCTTACCGCACATAATGCCGCAAGCTCCGGCTCTAGCACACTTCTTGCTTCTAACAACTGTAGTAACGACTGCTGTTCCATCCCTTGAAACTTCGCAGTAGGATCTGCCAGCAATGCAGGATCAGTAGATATAAACATGCCTCGCCCATGTTCAATCGATATAAAACGTTGACTTTCTAATATACGCAACGCTTCTCGCACAGCAGTAACACTAAGCATATATTGTTCGGCTAGTTGTTTTAATGTCGGCAGCCGTTCTCCTGGTTTCCACAATCCGTCTGCAATTTTTTGTTTCATATCATCTAAGATTGTTTCATGCGCTAATTTTTTCATTCTATTCACCAGCTTGCCTTTCATCTATTCCGCAACTATCATACATGCTTAGTGTAGCTGATTTCTACTGTTATATCCACATTTTATCTTGCCACCTCACACTAGCAATTTTATACGTAGAATCCTTCACGTGCTTCTCGAATACCCGGATACTTTTCCATTTCTTCTTCTATTAAATCAACACCAAGCCCTGGTCGTTTCGACAATATTAATTTACCATCTCTTACTTCAATCGGATGATCGATAATCGTATCCCGCCATGGCACATCATTAAACATAAATTCTTGTCTAAAGAAGTTGGGTACCGATGCACATACTTGCGCGCTTGCAAGTGTCGATAATGGACCATTCGGATTATGTGGAGCAAGCAATACATTATATGCTTCTGCCATCGTTGCCATCCGCTTCATCTCGGAAGGACCACCACAACGGGTAATATCGGGCATAATAATATCTACTAATTGCTTTTCTAAAATGGGGCGAATACCATAGCGTGTATAGTGACGTTCTCCCACACATATCGATACAGCGGGATTCAGTCGCTTCCGAATGGCTTTCAGCGTTTCGGCACTTTCTGGACCTACAGGTTCTTCATACCAAGTAATATTCAAGTCAGATAACTGATCTGCCATTTGAATCGCTGTCTTCATATTGAGCATTGCATGCGTTTCGATCATCATATCCATATCTTCCCCAACCGCTTCACGGACGGCGCGGCTTACCGCTACCGCATTCCTTTGCATCGCTGGCGTTAACGATAAATTAGAAGATAAGTCCTCACCATATAAGTAATTCGTATGCGCAAATGGATCAAATTTTAACCCACCAAAGCCCGCTTCCTTTACTTTCTTTGCTTGCGCTGCATAGTCCTCGGCATTATGCCCGCCACCTGTAAACCAATAATTCGCGTACAATGGAATCTCCGTTCGGAAAGCACCACCGAGCAACTCATACATTGGTACGCCTAGCACTTTTCCTTTCAAATCAAGCAACGCCATATCCATTCCACTAATCGCACATAGACTTGCTCCATATGGACCAATCCAATTCAAATCACGATATAGCTTCGTCCAAATAAAATCCGTTTTCATTGGATCTAGCCCAATAATGCGCTCCCCTGCATGGATCGCCGCCGCTTCTACTATCGGACTTCCCGGCCAGTTCGTTGCTTCACCAACACCCGTATAGCCTTCATCCGTATAAATTTTGATCATCGTCCAGTTATATTTAACCCCTTCAACTAACCACACTTTAACGTCTGTAATTTTCAATTTTGTCGCCTCCCAATAAAGATATTAACATTTAATTTAATGATATGATCTTAAAAGAAAGCTGTCAAGCATATTTATATGAATTTACTCCTTTATAAGCGTTTAATACAATCTTCCTCATTTCTGTATACGAGACATTAGATATTTCACTAGTCAAATAAGACAACTGCATATTTTCATATTCATTTTTCCAATAAATGACGTAAAATATATTTGTAAACGTTTTCAATTATTTTTTTACTACAGGTGGTGTCTATTATAAAAAAATTTTGGAACAATCGTAGCTTATTTACGAAAATTGCTCTTTACTATACGATAACGGTTGTCTGTCTAGCCATTTTTATTATTATTTTTACAACCAAACAAGTAACAGAAGAAGTAACCGATCTAAACATATCCCTACATAACAATATATTGAACAATATCTCTAACTATATGGAAGATATTCATACTGATATTAATAATTTAACTAAAATAATCGCCTACGAAGGCAACCTACAAAATCCACTCTATAGTTTTCTTTATTCAAAAGACAGTAATAATCCTATTCCATTAGATCAAGAGTTTTCAAGATTTTTTCTCGACTTTAATAATTCTAGGTATAACATTGCTTCGATTATTGTTCTTAATAATACCGATGATGCGCCCCATTTTTGGAGTAGCAATAACATTGGACTGGTTAACAATTTTCCTTTTAGCAAGCAAGATTGGTATAGCACAGTGAAAGATAGCGCTCGACAAATGACTGTATTTAAGACCAACGAACCTAACTATTTAATTAATTTTAATGCTAATAAACAAATGATCACTTTCGCTCGTAACGTCTATGATGTACAAAACATAAGTGAATTGCGTGATATTGGTACTATTGTCGTCAATTTACAGGTAGACACATTCGAAAAAATGTTCGAATCTTTAGTTTCTGATTTCAATGGACAATTTTACATACTTGCGGAAGATGGAACAGTTATTTTTGATTATTCAGGTAAGTTTACTGGACAACACCACCCCCCTTTTCATAATCTTGTCAGTCAGTTTAATAGCAAGGAGGGCAACCAATATGTGAAATTAGATGGTTCGAAATTTGCAAGCTACAAAAAAATACCTCATTTTCAATGGACAGCAGTAACTGTTATTCCAGAAACACAAATATCAAGTGGCATTGACAAAATTAATTCTACCATTATTTACATTGTCGTCGTTGCCATTGCTAGTGCATTCCTCATGTTTCTATTTATGTTCAAGCGATTTTTTAAACGACTACAATTAATTTTAAAATCCATTCATCGTATCGAAAAAGGCAATTTCGAACCGGTAGCAAGGACAAGTAAGCGAGATGAAATCGAACAAATTGCGGTAAGTATTGATAACATGCGGTTAAAATTAATAGAATTCATTAACAAATCATACATTAGTAATATAAAACAACAAGAAGCGGAACTGCGAACATTGCAGATGCAAATAAATCCACATTTCCTATATAACACATTAGAAAGTATTCGGATGAAAGCTTCTTTGAATAATGATGCTGAAGTAGCTGATATGATCAAAATACTAGCTGACTTATTTCGTTGGAACGTACAAGATAAACATATGGTTATCTCTCTAGAAGAAGAAATTGAATTTGTAACTGCCTACTTAGATATTCAAAAAATTAGATTTGGTGATCGTTTGCAATATGCTATTCACATACCATCGGAACTATATGGCTATGGTATTTTAAAGCTGTTGTTACAGCCTATTGTGGAGAATACCTTCATTCATGGCTTTGAACAAGGTAATTATCCACATTTTTTAGAAATTAAAGCTGTGTTGTCAGACAAAGAACTAATAATTTCTATTATGGATAACGGGATCGGTATGAGTGCAGAAAACATTATACAGTTTAACAAAAAATTGCAGCACGCCATTTCTACTAATTATGAATACCAATCGACTGAGCAAATAGGTCTTACTAACGTCCATGAACGAATTAATCGTTTGTTCCATTCCTTTTTTGGTTTACATATTGCTTCTAATGAAATGGGGGGCATTACCGTTACCGTCAGATTGCCTGCATATTACACTGGGGAGATGAGAGATTATGTTCAAAACGATTATAGTTGATGATGAAGCCATTATTCGCCAAGGCATTAAACAAATTATTGATTGGGAACAGTTAGGTTTTACAATAGTAGAGGAAGCAGCAAATGGCTCAGAGGCACTAGATAAAATGCAATCTCAATACTTCCATCTGATGATTACCGATATAACGATGCCGAAAATGGATGGCATTAGTTTAATCAAAAAAGCACGTGAAAAATTTGAAGATCTTAAAATCATCGTCCTTAGCGGTTATAACGATTTCCAATATGTCAAAGAGGCGATGAAATACAATGTCGATAACTATTTATTAAAACCCGTTGAACAACAAGAGCTGTCCGCTACATTAGACACAATTAAGCAATCTATAACAACTAATATAGAGAACCAATATATGGGTAGTGAAAACACACTGATATTAACAAATCATTTGCTCAATAGATTGGTTAAAGGCAACATATCGATGATAGAATTTCGTAATCGAGCTAACTTCCTACAACTATCGTTACCTACAGCACCGTACTACTTGGCATTAATAGAAATGGAAGGGTTATCGATTCATTACGAGGCTGGGTTAAGCAACAATGATACAACGACATTTTTTGCTTGCATTAATGTTATGGAAGAATTACTTTCGTCCAAAAAAATGCAGTCTATTATATTCGAGGATGAGATGCATCGACTTGCTTGTCTGTTTCATTGCCATTCTTCAGAAGTGGCGGCAGCATTAGTGAATGATATATTACACTCTGTCCAAATTTATGTCAAAGAAAAGGTAACTATCGCACTTAGCGAACAGTTTCATAGTATAAATACGATGCAACAACATTATGTTTCTACCAACAAATTGCTTGATTATCGGTTTTTTACGGGAAGCAATGTCGTCATTACAGCACAATCTATTCCTACTTCGACAGATATTACGATCAATGAAGATTTACTATTAGCTAACTATGAACGTGTCATTAGAAGCTGTCACAAGCAACAAGCAACAGAAATGATTACGAATTTATACGATGAACTGATGACAAAATCTACTCCAACACGCTCTTTTGTAGAATATATCACCTTAAAGCTAGTAGTTAAAAATGTGGAAGTTATTAAAGAATACAACGGTAATGCTTCTTTCCTTCAAGAAGATACCGTCAGCTTGTCCCAACAAATGGTCACATTACCTACCATTGAACTTATTACAAATTATATGTTAGATATTACAAATTACACGATAGACACTATCACTCATTTGCAAAAAAACCGTCCTACCAAAATTATCGAACATGTATGCGAATATATTGAAAAGCATTATGCAGAAGATATGACATTAAAAGGGCTTGGCGATTTATACTATATTAATCCTTCCTACTTAGGAAAATTATTTCGCAAAGACAAAGGAGAACCCTTTAATGATCACTTGAACAAAGTTCGATTACAACAAGCAAAACAGCTCATTCAAACGAGCAATTTACGTATTTATCAGATCGCGGAACGTGTCGGTTACAAAGATTACAACTACTTCTCCAAAATGTTCAAGCAACATTTCGGCGTATTACCACGCGATTTCAAATAGACCATCTCCTACATTAAATAGCTGTTTCAGTGAATGATAATCGTTTACCGAAACAGCTATCTAGTTTCCGTCGTAGCCGCAGCTACTGTTACTTTCAATGTTGCATCCATATTACCCTTTTACAGCACCTGTTGTAATCCCACCAATAAACTGTTTTTGCATAAACATAAATAATATGATCGCTGGTAGCGATGTAATGATCATACCTGCAAATGCATGATTCCAAGACGTATTGTATTGACTAATAAAAGTAAAGAAAGCGAGTGTTATCGTTTCACCCTTTTGCGCACCTAAAATAATAAACGGGTTAATAAAGTCATTCCACGTCCACATCGTAATAAAAATAATAACGGTAGCTGTCGCTGGCTGTAACAGTGGGAATATAATCGTCCAAAACATCCGAAACGTACCACAACCATCTATAGTAGCTGATTCGTCCAGTTCTTTAGGAATACTCTTCATAAAACCGGTATATAAAAATATACAAAACGGCATATAAAGCCCTACGTAAAATAAAAACAACCCTCCAAAACTTTGCATCAAATCCATCATTTTTAATAATTTAATAATTGGAATATATAATGTTTGTGGTGGAATCATCAGTCCAGCCAAAAACAATAAGTAAATCGCATTCGTCCAGCGATTCGATTTTCTTTGTAATGTAAAAGCAGCCATGGAACTAATCAAGATCATCACCAACAAAGTAATGACTGTAATTACTAAACTATTGCGAAATATCGCCCATATATCAATTGTTTTGAACACTTCAATGAAATTATCCAAATAAAAAGATTGCGGCAACGAAAATGGATTTACCCCAGTTTCTTGTGTCGGTTTAAAGGAATTGACAATAGCAATATAAGCAGGTACAAGCATAAATACGCCAACAATCGCCATAATCATTTCAGGAATATACGATTTTAATTTGTTCTGTTTCATTTATGCCTCCACCTCCCGTTTACGCAAATAAACAACCTGTACGATCGACATTGCTGCGACAAACAAAAAGAGAATAATAGCTAGTGCCGAAGCGTACCCTTGTTTATTTGATACAAATGCTTGCGATATAATATTGAATGCAATCGTCTCTGTCGTAAACCCAGGACCACCATCGGTCATTACTTTGACAACATCGTACGTTTTCAAACCACTAATAAAACATAGAATCCAATTAATTGTAAAGGATGGTGATAAGAGTGGAAAAATAACCGCTTTAAATTGTTGTAACTTGCTTGCTCCATCTATCGTCGCTGCTTCCACCACATCCTGTGGTACTGTCTGTAATGCCGCTAAATAAATAACCGTGTAAAATCCTAAAGATTGCCACACGATAACAAAAATAATCGAGAAAATAACAAGCTGTTGATCGCCAAGCCAGTCCTGCATAAAGCTGTCGAGGCTCATTATTTGTAAGACGTAATTCAGTACGCCCGTATTGTAATTATAAATATAAGACCATACGAAACCGACAACGACAAAGCTTAATATTTGCGGATAAAACACAAGTAATCGGAACAAACCCTTTAACTTGCGCAAACTATTGAGTAGCATAGCTAATACTAATGCTGCTACGTTAATAACGATACAACTTATGACTGTAATAAGTAGCGTTACTTTGATAGAGTAGAAAAAACGATCGTCTTGAAAGGCTGTTTTGTAGTTGTTAAGCCCAATAAAACTATAGGAAGAACTAATGCCGTCAAAGTCAGTTAAACTATAAAAGAAGCTTAAAAAAATAGGTACGATAGCGAATATGACATATCCAATCAGTGCAGGAGCTAGCAAAAGTATATATGGTAGATTTTTGTTCGTTTTGTTCATTCTGTTCCCTCCCTGCTATGAACAAAGTGCAAAGCGCTAACCGCTTTGCACTTGATAGCTTGCTAGTTTATTAGTCGTTGCCATTCTTTGTTCGCATCTGCTATTTCCTTTTGGATATCACTACCACTAACAACATTTTGTAAAATTTTAAAGATAAATGAGTCAATTCCTGGTGCCCACGCCGATTCTCCTAAACCAAACCCTGGCAATGGATAAGGTTCATAACCTTCAATACCATCCAAAACAGCTTGACCATACTCATTTACTGGATACATGATTTGCTTAGCTGTAGTAGAGAATGCAGCTTCCGTTTCAATTAGGCTAGCGTATACTTCTTCATCTTCAAACAAAAACTTCAAAAACTTTAATGCTGCTTCCGGATGTTCTGTTGTGGATGATACACTCCAACCTTCCGTTCCCTTCGCCATGTAACCTTTAACAGCAGTTTCCGACGGCAGTGGGAAAAATCCAACATCAAACCCCGGTTGCAAATTAGGGAAGTCCGATCCTGCTACCCAAGAACCATTCATATACATGGCTGCTTTCCCGGATGTAAACTGCTCTGTTGCTTGTTGATAGTTAATACCTAATACACCTTTTCCAAATGCACCCATCGTGTTCAAATCAGAAAACTTCTGCATTGCGGAAGCAAATACTGGATCAGTAAAATCTACTTCCCCTTGTGCTCGTTGCGTTGGGAACTCTGGATTTTTTTCAAGTGCTTCTGCCCCTATTAACGGCCATAATCCGCCCATACCAAGCACCCAACTATCTTTACCCGAAATAGATAACGGAGTCGTTTTATTTTCTTTCGACTTTTCAATAATAGCTACAAATTCTGCCCAAGTTTTCGGTACTTCTACTCCCCATTGCTCAAATAAATCTTTATTATAGAAAACTCCGATGACATCTGTTTTATATGGAACCGTATACAATTTCCCATCTTTTCTACCGAAATCAGGATCAGCAAGCAAGTTGGCAATATCATCTGGTATTTCTAACAATGCTCCCGCATCAGCAAATTCATCGACTGTCATCATCGTCATCACATCCGGCATATCTCCTGAAGCTAGTGACGTTTTCAAAAACTCTGTTACCGTTAGATTAGAATTGTTTGCTATACCGATCACTTTTATATCTGGATTTTGTTCGTGAAACTTATCTTCAATCTTTTTGAAAAACTCTTTATTACGCGACGCACCAACTTCTTGTCTAAACCATTTGATTTCTACCACTTCCGCCGGTTTTTTATCATCTGGTGGTGACTCCTTATTTCCGTTAACAGGTTGCTCTGTTTGTTTCTCACCCGCTTCATTATTTGTTGCATTACCACCCGTGGCTGGATCGTTTTTCCCCCCACCACTACAAGCCGCCAAAACAAAGACAAATGCTAAAACGAGAAACATCATCAGATAACGCCGATTATTCATAGTACCCCTCCGTATTTTCAAGTTTGAATTATGTTCTTCATCTATTACCATCATACAGAAAGATAACGCTTTCTAAAACGTCACCAATTAGCAATTTGTCATGAGTAATTAGCTAATTTATAATTCAGGTTAATATTTAACCATATTAATTCAAACAAAAAAACAGTCTCTGCTGTAGCAACTATCACTTAGCAAAAACTGTTGAAAAGAACTGCTGAAAGAGATCCTTCATTATTTTTTTGTACTTATCTCCATACGCTGTACTTACCGGCATCGTTTACACTCACTTCAAATAAGAAGAAAACTGTTCTAAAAACTAGTCTATCATATTCCGCTCTATTTGATCCAGTGCATAGTATGGTGTACGACAATAATCAGATGCAATAATGCCACGCTTTTGTAAAATGACTTTTTCCACTTGAATAATTAACTCTACCCCTTGCATCCAGTATGACGTAAACGGCAATAGACGTTGGAATAACGCATCGAATGCTTCACGATTACCAGACTGATACAAGTCAAATAGAGCAACATATATTTCTGTAAAGGAACAGCCCGGCTGAATACCACTGGCTCCACGATCAAGCACATCTGGCATTTGTACACCTGCGTAACCAACTAAAGAACCGAGTTTCCCCTGTGATCCTTCTATCAATTGACTAACGTATCGTCCAGGTGGCTGCGTTTCTACTTTAATAAATTGGATGTTCGGGTGTTGCTCATGTAGCTGAAGAAATACCGATGGTGCAATCCGAACGCCAGTCTGGCTAGGAGCATACTGCACAATTATCGGAATTTCAACGCTTGCTGCTACTTTGGATATATGATCAATTAGTGCTGCTTCCGACGGCTGTAAGAAAAATGGTGGTAACAACATTAAAGAATCTGCTCCAAGATTTGCCGCTTGCTTCGCTCGTCTGACCGCATGCTCCGATGTATGCTCCGTAATCGACACCATACTCACTACATTAGGCGTACTTTCTAACTCTCGCAATGTAATATCGACCATCGTATCCATCTCTTGCTCAGACAGCTTATGAAACTCTGTTGCCAAACCAAACAACGTAATCCCGTTCGCCCCCGTTTGCTGCAAATGGCGGATCATCTGTTGAAAGCTATCTTCATCCAATAAACCACTATTCGTAAATGGTGCCGCTGCAATCGGAATAATTCCACCAATTTGTTTGTTTAGTTTGTTCATCTAGCTCTCCTCCACCTCTATATTTCACTTTCTCATACTATACTTAATTCTCGTTTACTCACTATCTTGCAGCATCGCAGTTCTACCTCCATCAATAACGTACGTACTCCCTGTTGCAAAAGCAGCATAGGGACTAGCTAGAAAAGCGCAAAAACCGCCTATTTCTTCAGGTGTACCAAGTTTCCCTGCTGGATGTAGTGCAATGGTTCGTTCATATTCTGCTTGTGGGTCAGGAAAGCTATCAAACCACTTAGTCGCTCCTCTTGTTTCAACAAATCCTGGAGCAATGCCAATCGTTCTAACTTCCGGCCCCCATTCAATAGCTAAACTGCGGACTAGCCCTATTAATGCTGTTTTCGAAACATTATAAGGAAAACAACCCGGCATTGTAGCTACTCCATGATTAGACCCCATAATAAGTAATGTTCCATTACTACTCTTACGTAAGTAAGGCAAACTATATTTAGCTAGTAACCAATGTGATTTTAAATTCAAGTCAAAATTATGTTCCCACTCCTCAGTCGTGCAATGTTCCGCTCCTTTGAAGACGTTAGCACCAGCATTAGAAACGACAATATCGATACCACCATGCTGAGCGACCGCTTCATTAACCACATGAATTAAATCCGTCTCTTCCTTTACATCAGCACGTACGTAAGTGAGTGTGCTACCAACAGCAGCAATTTCCTCACCTAGCGCCACAACTTGCGGATCATCATGCGCCGCTCGTGCGCAGCCAACAATAATAGCACCTGCCTTAGCAAGCACCTTCGCTACACCCTCACCAATACCACTACTTACCCCGGTAACCAACGCCACTTGTCCAGCCAAATTAATTTCCAGTGCCACCAGACATCCCTCCGCTCAAATAAGCTACTTCCGATTTAATGTTAATATCTTTAATTAAAATGATATAATCTTATTCCAAAACTGTCAATCACCTTCTACACACTGCTTTAACTACCAGCTATCTTTACCAACTTAACTATTACTTTAATACTACTTTTATTGTCATTTCGTCACAACAGTCCCCACCTATTCATGGCTTTTAAGGCGTATCCCCTTCGCTCAGTACCATAATATTCCACTTAGCAAAGGGGATATGCCATAAAAGTTGTTGTTTTATATATATGGCTAAAGTATCAGATCAAAGCAGCAAAGAGCCTCACCTTTTGACGTGTATTCGAAAATTGTAAGCTTTTAGCTTTTTTCGAATGTTTGTTCACATCATGGTAGTGAGGCTATTTGTTGTTTCATTATCTGTTGATTTTGGTGTTAGTTTCAATTTTAGTTGTTGTTTGAGACTAGGTTCGGTCCTGGGATACTACGTTTATTTTTGGTGCTACTTCCGGGCGTTTGCCTGGCCAAAATACTCGCTCGCCCACCAACGTAGTGATAGCTGGCACTAAAAATGGACGAACAATAAACGTGTCTAATAGTACGCCAAGTGCTGTAATAAGACCGAATTGCATTAATACTTGCAATGGTAAGGTAGCTAACACCGCAAAGGTTGCAGCTAATATCAATCCTGCGGACGTAATGACACTACCCGTTTGACTAACCCCTTCTTTGATCGCTTGCTTGAGGAGCATCTCTTTACTTTTTTTCCAAATGCTTGAAACCATAAATATATTGTAGTCCTCGCCTAGGGCGATCAAGAAGACAAACGCATAGAGTGGAATGGCTCCTTGTAATGCTTCTACTCCGAAACCATAATGTAAAATAAGCCAACCTAAACCAAGTGCTGAGACAAAGGATAGTAACACTGTTGCAACCAAGTATATGGTCGCCCACAAGGAACGTAGGTAAATAAATAGTAATATTGTAATAAGCACAATAACAAGCGGCATTACTACTTTATTATCACGACTGTTCAGCTCTCGATTATCGTATTGCTCCGCTGTTTGTCCGCCGATCCAAACCATATTTTGCGCCGCTTCCAGTGAGCTGGCAGTTTTATTTTCTAGCAATACTTCTGCTGCTGCAAGTCGCAATTTAGGTATCGCATCCATCGCTTCTTGTTCGTAAGGATTCGTATGCAAAATAACAGTAAAGGAAGTGTATGTCGTATCATTTACTCCTTGTACCGGTGCGCTAACTTCGCCTACTTGCGGCATTTGTTCCAGTGTTGTCTTCACTTGTTGTTCGATTTGTTCCCTCGCATTTGCATCAGTATCAGTTTTTGTATCAGTTGATGATTCATTTTGTTGATGCTGCATTACGATAGTGACGGGCGCTAACTCCCCAGGCTCAAATGCTTGAGCAATTTGCTCGTAGCCTTGCTTGGATGGCATATTGTCCGGAAATGATGATAACAAATCATATTTATACGGAATACTTATCGCAAATAACGCTAACGTCACTAGTAAAATAGTACAAGTCATGACCACTTGCCAAGGTTTGCGGACAACTAAGTTGCCTACTCTATTTCCTAATGTTCGCTCAGGATCTTTTCGCTTTACTCGTTTTCCTGTTTTAGCTTCGTAAGCGACTATCATTTCAGGTGTGCGTGGAATAAAGGGAAAGAAAGATTTTCGCCCTATAATCGCTAATAGTGCTGGTACTAATGTTAAACTAGCTATCCCCATAATGAATATCGAAAGGCTGAATGGTATAGCAAATCGTTGATAAGAACCATATTCCGCAGCCAACAGAGACAATAATGCTAATACAACGGTGAACCCGCTCATCGCAATCGCGCCAGATGCACCACGAAATGTTTGTTTAATAGCATCGGTAATCGTCGCTGTTTGCTGTAATTCATGTCGGAATCGAGTAATATAAAATAAACAATAGTCCGTTCCCGCTCCGAATAGTAAGACGGTCATAATCGCTGTCGCTTGCGAATCAATGACAATCCAATCGTTGGCTGCTAGCCAGCCTAGAATCGGACTAGTAACTAAGTAAGCAAAGCCTACTCCAATCAAAGGTATAATAGCTAAAATAGGTGAACGATAAATAAATAGTAACAAAACAAGCACTAACAAGACCGTAGCTACCATTAATACAAAGTCTGCATTTTTAAATAAGTCCGTAGCGTCTACTAAAATTCCTGCTGGACCGCTAATTCTCGCAGTTAGTACATCTTTCTCACCCAGTTCGGCGGCAAATGGAGCTTGTTCATCCGTCGTTACCTGTTGTTGTATATGTTGTATACTTGCTTTTAACGTTTCGGTTACAGCATCCTCTTCAAACAAAAGTGGTTGAATAAACACTGTTCCATCTTCTGATGTCATTTGCTGCAATGCAATAGGTGGCATCTGATGCAATGGTACAGATTGCTGCAATGCTGCTGGCGGTTGTTTTTCTAGTTCCGCTGCTAATGACTGAATAACGCTATAGTCTTCATCTGTTAGCCCAGTTGCTCTCGACCAAACAACTAGCGCCGGAATTCCGGAAGCGCCAGGGAATTGTTCCGCAATAATTTGGCTAGCTACGACGGAATCTGCTTCTTCCGGTAGATTAGGCGCGTTATTGCGCTCATGTTGCTTCACACTAGGTAAAGTAATCGTTAATACAATTGCCACAACAAGCCATACTATCAATGTCGCCCACTTCGTACGTGGTCCCGCAACATACATCGCTAACTTATTCATCATTTTCCCTCCAACTATTAATGGATATAATATCTATAAGGTATATAACTGTTATAATTATATATACCGTACGGTTAATTAATCAAGTACTTTTTTAAAATATTTTTTTGTGCGATGATATAATGTAAGAGATATGAGTTAACGGAGGAATGTATCTTGTCACAAAAATTACCACTACGTCGCCCCGGCAGACCAAAACAAACGGAAACAAGCCCTGATACCAAACAATTTATAATGCGTACGGCTGCTCAAATGTTTATGCAGCAAGGCTACGAAAAAGTATCCCTCGCCCAAGTTGCCAAAGCATGTCAGTTAACTAAAGCGAGTCTTTATTACTATTTTGATACAAAAGCAGAGCTATTTACGCAATGTGTCGTTAACGTCCTCTCCTTTGCAGAAATACAAACACGGCATATTGTCACAGGCGATTTACCAATCGATAAAAAGCTGCAACTAGCTGCTATTGGCAGAATGCGTAATGCGGAGATTGAATTTGAAGCCATGTTAGGCAATGCCAGACAAAGTTTATCGCCAGAACAAATAGAGCTAATTAGAGCAAGCGAACAAGCAATCTATGCGACGATTGCTACCGCTCTACAGCAAGCTATCGATGATGGAGAAATACGACAGTGTGACCCGATGCTAACGACGCATATATATACGAGTATGCTAACTTTGCGAAATCGAGAACATTTTATGGCATTGATGGACAATAACATAGAACGAGCAGCTGAGGAAATCATCCAATTGTTAATGCACGGACTTTCAAAGTCATGATGGATGCCAACACAACAAAACACCGCTACCGACACTCCCTGTTTGGACTGACTCCTTCGTATACTTTAATCGTTATTTTCTAGTACACAAGAGCAGTTATAAGAAATGTTAGCGGTGTTTGTTATTAATCTTTATACGGATCGAATTCGTTCGCACCAGCCATACAAACACCGATTGGTTTAAGCACATGTAGTACGTCTATCGTTTCCGCATGAGCATCTAGCACTTCTTGTAGTTGACGATAAACAAATGGGCTTTCATCGGTACCCGCACCTCGGAGTTCAACGCCGTAGGCACGAATCGCTTCTATCATTTGCTGCTCCGTAACCTGTCCACCCGTCCGTTTTTTCGTTTTCCAATTCATTTTGCCCGCCGCTTGTGTACGGCTCATTATTCGTCCTGCACCATGCACTGTACTGTAAAATGCCGCTTTGTTTTCTTCTGTATCTTTGCCACGGACAATAACTGAAATATCACCCATACTTCCCCCGATAAAACCAAGCTGACCTGGTGCAGAAGGAGTAGCCCCTTTGCGCACAACGATCGTTTCTTCACCATTATGCTGTTCTTTCCACGCATAGTTATGATGATTGTGAACAGCAAAGTTAGCTGTAGCTCCAACTATTTGCAATACTTCTTCTATTACATGGTCACGACCCGCATACGCAAATCTACCTGCTAATTGCATCGCCCGATAGTACATATCCCCAACTTCACTATCCATTTCAAATAATGTAGGAGGCTGATCCATACCTTCACCAGGAGAATTGCCTAAAAACGGACGACGTGCTGCCAAATTCAAAAAACCGCTGGCTGTTTTGTGTCCAAATCCTCTACTGCCAAAATGATTACCTATCCACAACATACCCGTAGCCGGTTCTTCAAATAGATCCACATAGTGATTACCACTGCCGACTGTACCTAGCTGACTTTGTGCTAGCTTTTTTAATTGATCATGTTCATGCGTACCTATTTGTTTATATATGTTCCAATCTGGATCGTCGAACATGTCATGATCCACTGGTTTATTATTTACTCGACCGATACCAAATGAAACACGTTTTGCAATTTCGTCCATCAATTGAGGTAGTTTATATTTAATATCATTAACCATAACATTCGTTCTCACCGCTTTGTTACCACAGCCTATATCATAACCTACCCCTGAAGGTGAAATTTGATTGCGATAAGCGATAACTCCACCGATTGGCTGACTATATCCTTTATGATGATCCGCCATTAACAGCGCTTGAACAACATTGCCCGTATTGGCACAAGTAATAGCTTGCGTAACCGCACTTTCTTCTGCCTTCCCCCACACCCGTACACCTTGAATTGTTTCGTATGCCATTTTATATTTACACCTAACCTTTCCTTACCTAGCTAGCTTTATAGCGTATATACTTCGCTCAGTCGCGTTGCTCCATCCACTCTTAGATTGCGTATATACTTCGCTCAGTTACGTTGCTCTATCCACTCTTAGATACGTATATACTTCGCTCAGTCACGTTGCACCATACGCTCTTAGATTGCGTATATACTTCGCTCAGTTACGTTGCTCTATCCACTCTTAGATTACGTATATACTTCGCTCAGTCACGTTGCTCTATCCACTCTTAGATTGCGTATATACTTCGCTCAGCATTCCTGTAGAGCGTTAAATTTAGACTTTGTAATTAATGAAGCATCCCTATAGGATAGAGATAGGCCGGACCAAGGCACTATTCTATCTTAGGAGATGCTCTACTATGAAGTTTAAA
>NZ_JBHUMH010000020.1:0-95513 GCF_042684845.1 Paenibacillus yanchengensis
TTCACCTAACGAATACCGAAGAGCTGCGTAACGAAAAGAACCTCAGCTCTGTTAAAACGAGCCGAGGTATCTAACCTAACTATTTTTGTTTTTTACACTGTCCACTTGACAGGGAGCACTTCATAAAACAAGGACTTAGGGTGTTTTTGTTTACTACTCCCACTCAATCGTTGCCGGTGGCTTCGATGTAATATCATAAATAACACGGTTCACGTTGTCCACTTCATTAACGATACGTACAGAGATTTTCTCCAATACGTCCCATGGGATACGTGCCCAATCGGCAGTCATGCCGTCGATGGATGTAACGGCACGGATACCTACGGTGTAGGAATACGTCCGAGTATCGCCCATGACGCCAACAGATTTCATGTTAGGTAATGCCGTGAAGTACTGCCATATTTCACGATCAAGACCGGCTTTTGCAATTTCATCACGCAAGATCGCATCGGATTCACGAACGATAAGTAGCTTGTCCTCTGTTACTTCGCCTAGTACGCGAATTGCAAGTCCTGGACCTGGGAATGGTTGACGCCATACGATTTCTCGTGGCAAACCACATTCTTCCCCTACTCTACGTACTTCATCTTTAAACAATGCTTTAAGTGGCTCGACTAGTTCAAAATTAATATCGTCTGGCAAACCACCGACGTTATGGTGCGATTTGATCGTTTGTGATGTAGCTGTTCCACTTTCCACGATGTCCGTATACAATGTACCTTGTGCCAAATATTGATAATCATCTAATTTGCTTGATTCTTCATCAAACACATAGATAAATTCATTTCCGATAATTTTACGTTTTTGCTCTGGATCGTCCACGCCAGCTAGTTTACCCAAGAAACGCTCTCTAGCATCTATTTTAATGACTTGCATATCGAATTTACCGACAAATGTTTCCATAACACTTTCTGCTTCACCTTTGCGAAGTAATCCGTGATCGATAAACATACAAGTAAGTTGTTCGCCAATTGCTTGGTGTAACAGGATAGCTACAACAGAGGAATCTACCCCGCCAGACAGTGCGCACAATACTTTTTTGTCTCCAACTTGTTGACGGATATCGGCAATTGCATCTTCAATAAAAGATTCTGTCGTCCATGATCCACTAGTTTGACATACTTCATATAAGAAATTACGTAAAATTTCATTTCCATGTACTGTATGCTGCACTTCTGGATGGAACTGTACAGCATAAATGTGACGCTCCACGTTACTCATTGCCGCAATTGGTGCATGCGATGTACTAGCATCAACGTTAAAACCAGCAGGCGCTTCGCTAACCAGATCACTATGACTCATCCAAACTGTTTGCTCTACTTCCAACCCTTTTGCCAATTTATCTGCTGCCGTAAAGGTTACTTGAGCTTTGCCATATTCACGTTTCCCTGCTTGCTCTACTTTACCACCGAGCTGTAAAGCAATCATTTGCATACCATAGCAAATACCTAGAATTGGAATATTAAGATCATATATAGCTGGATCTACTAATGGAGAATTAGCTTCATATGCACTATTAGGTCCACCAGAAAAAATAATTCCTTTAGGTTGCAATTCACGAATCCGCTCCACCGTTGTTGTGTGTGGCAAAAGTTCACTATATACTCCTAAATCACGAATACGACGTGCAATCAATTGATTGTACTGTCCGCCAAAATCTAATACGACGATCATTTCAGTTTGCTTTATCATTACCGAGCCTCCCACGATTAATGTAGTAATTATATAAAACGCCGTTCCATACCGTCAAGGTCAACAGTAAAAATGACACCTTTTCATCGTTCATTTCACATTTTTGCAATTGTAACATCGTTATTATTATGCTTAACTTAGGATGAGTGCACTTCATTAGTTAATATGTTCCATATTTCCGTTTTACATCATAATGAAAAACAGAGAGGGGATTTATTCACATGCTGTTAAGTAAAGGTCAACGATTACTTTTTATTGGTGATTCCATTACAGATTGCGGACGAGCAAGACCGATGGCTGAAGGAAATGATGCACTACTGGGCACAGGATATGTTTCATTGATTCAAGCGTTTCTGCGCAGTACTTATCCAGAGCTAGAGATTCATACTATAAATCAAGGCATCGGTGGTAATACTGTTCGTGATTTAAAAAACCGCTGGCAAGAAGATGTTATCGCTCATCGACCCGATTGGTTAGCAATCAGTATCGGTATAAATGATGTATGGCGTCAATTCGACTCACCAACGATGCCAGAAAAGCACGTATACGAAGAGGAATATGAGCAAACGTTACGACAGCTTATTGTTGACACAAAATCGAAAGTACAAGGGACCATTGTGCTATCTCCTTTTTACTTAGAAGTGAATAAGGAAGATCCGATGCGTGCCAAAATGGATACATATTCCGCTATAGCTCACCGAGTTGCCACTGAACAAAAAGTTCTATTCGTCGATGTACAAGCTGCTTTCGACCAAGTTTTGCAACATCTCTATTCTACTATACTTGCAGCTGATCGTGTTCATCCACATACTACAGGACACATAATTATTGCACGCGCATTTTTGCAAGCAATTGGATATGATTGGAATAAAGGAATAAGCCTATAAACTTGGTAAACGCTATTATCACGAGTAATCGCTACATTCGTTGATGCAGCGATTGCTCATGACTTATTTTGATGCCGGATTGATTGCGCAACAGATGTTGAATGAAAATATGTAACTCTCGCGGTTCAGGAGCCGACTGCCATCGCTTACCCTTTTCAATAGGAGCAAACTTCACTTCATCGTACCACAACATCAGCTGCTGCATTATTTGTTGTTGTTGCATGTCAAGCAATGGGGACAGCATCGTTCGCTTCTGCTGCCATGTTACTACCTCTTCTGCTCGTATCCTTCTACTTTCTTTTATGACATAGGTGTGATCGACTTGCTGCCACATATATTGTATCACTTTCATATAATGACGTTCTATTGTACGATTCAAGTTTGTCAGTTTCTGTTCTATCTTTGCTCGTTTCACCTGGGAATTGTTATTCTGAGAGTCTAACTTATGCCAGCGAGTCTGCCAAAAATTATATTGCTTGTAGCTGCGTGCGTATAACAATAACGCTAACGATACTGTCCATTTCGTTTTTATTTTCCGCCACACAGCTATTCCGACAAACAAAGTAACTAACACGATCATAACAATCAGTGTCATCCATAGCACTTTGTCATGGTTTGACTCTGAAGAAATCGCTGGATCAACTACTGTACTCGCAGCCATAGCTTCAGCTAACGCTAGCTCTTCTCCAGCTCCAAGTAAGGCTCCGTTATAACCAGGTGTAGGTTCAAAAGGCAGCCAGCCGACATTATCAAAATATACTTCTACCCATGCATGTGCATTAGCGTTATTCACTTCATACACCGCTTGTTCCGATAGTGAAGTTAACGTACCGGGAGTAAATCCCTTTACCCAACGAGCAGGAATATCGAGAGTCCGTAACATGACTACCATCGCACTTGAAAAATGCACACAATATCCACTTTGTTGTTCAAACAAAAAATGATCCACAAAATCAACTTCCGCTGGTGGCACTTCCGTTTCATCCCGTGTATAAGTATATTGCTGTTGTAAATAATGCTCAATCGCTTTTACTTGCTTATAACGTTCTTGTTCGCCTTCCTTGTCTACGTTACTTACGATATCAGCTGCAAGAGCTTGTACTCGCTGAGGAATATCTTTAGGCAACTGCACATAAGACGCTATATCAATCACTGGTTCGTTATTATGATGGATTTGCTGCTGCAACGCTGATAAAGGCGTTAGGTAGCTACGCGTTGTATATTGCTGTACTGGCGCATTTCTACTCGCCATATACATGGCACCACTTGTAGCATTAACGTAATAATTAGCACTTGCTAATGTAGTGTCATCTGTGCCAACATTGACTAATTGCGCTTGTTCACTAGCCGAAAACAAAGGCAGCCCTACTTGTGGTTGTACAAAAGTAATCGTCTGCTCGACCCATTGTCCAGTCATTCCATCTGCTTGTTCTGTATGCTCTCTCTGTTCTCCCAGCCCAAACGCTCCAATTTGCACAGCATCACGCTGCAACTCTTCTGGTGAAAACTGCCATCCGCGCCCATCATAGTAACTTTTCGTTTCCCCTCGCCAATACGTTTCTATAGCAGACTGCCCATAAAATAACGTTCGATTATCGTTTTGAAAGGGAGCGCCTAGTTCATTGTCATGAAAACTATAGCCGGAAACTACTTTAGTTGCTTGATTGTTCCCTGCCAAATTCACGGCTGCACTAGCCGGAATAGCTAATGGTTCCGATGGACGAAAACTTTTATCTATCAAAGAAAGCAGTTGTTCGTTCCAATTTTCCACAAACTGTGGTTGTTCCATCTGTTTATCCTGTTGCATCGTAATAAAAAGTGGTAATCCACCAATTACTACGATTATACTAACCACTTGTAGCCACCACTTGCTTCCTTTGGACATTAATACGGTATGCCGTTTTTGCATTGGAGCAGATCGATATGCTGGTGGTTGCGTAGATAGCGGTGCGTGAGCTGCTGAGAGTACGGATATGTTTTCCACATCTAACAGTCGTTGTATTCGTAAAATTGTCGTCATCGCTACTAATAACAATCCGATCACTATCGTTAACCACATGTAATAAAAGACAGATGTCCCAAACCACAATTGAATGACTAACAAATAGAAGCATGTCACCGCAAACAGCGAGTAGCTCCATTGTCTCCACCATATAAACTGCTGCAAAGCTGGTAATAGCATCGTCACACCGATCAATAGTAACAGTGTTTGCAATTCTGAGGAGATAACTAATAAATCTCCAGTAAAAATAGCGAAAATATCTCGTCCCCATGTTTCTACTAATACGTAGATCCAACTCCAAAGCGTTGCTTGATCGTTTTTGAAAAGAAGGGCTAAACAAATTCCAATGAGACTACTATAGACGATAGCTGCTACCATCAGCGGCATGCGCCATAAACTGAGCAACATTACGAGGAGAGGGTAAATAATAACGACTATTATAGTCTCCATCGATTGCCAGTGAGATGCTGTTAACCATGGTAGAGGCCATTGCAAGTACAAACCGTACATAAGCAAGCTAACGCAAATACGGTAACCGATATGATCGTTATTTGCGATCCACTGTTGATTCACTATTTTTTCCCCCTCTCCAAACTAATTCGAAACAAACAGCCATGAAACATCCATATTGCCACATACATCTTGCAACTTCGTCCAATGGTTCTCTACCGCATCTGTCCATTCATCCGATAACATCACGACATGAAGATGTAATTGAATATCGTCTACAGCTAATTGATCAGCAACTATTTTCCAGCGCGCTGTTACTGTTATTTCACTCGTGTATACATGTACGATTTGTACCAATTGATCAAAGTCATGATGTATCCACAAGGAATCATACAGTTTCAACCAACTAGTAGCACTTACTTGCTGACGCTCCAACTTCACTTTCGCCAACTGCTGCTGAATGTATGATGGTTCGTCTGAGCTGTCCAGTTCACCGAATATCTCGTTCGATGGAGATACCATCCATTGTCTTTCTGGCAAAATAACAATCGCTGTCTCTGCTTGCTGTACACTACTTCGAATATGTTGCAGCAACCACGCCATCTTTTGGTTCAGCAAACGGTCTGCGATAAGCAGCGCCTTATCCGACGCATGTTCCTTTTGCCTTTCATCATACAAATCCAGTATGTAACAGCGCTGCGTCTGTTCTAATTGCTCAGATTGCTTCGTATATAACCCTTGCCCTCTAGCGAGCATATGCATATTAATCGAAAATAAACGATCACCAGCGGTATAGGCTCGATACTCCGTTCCCCCACCACTTGACCTAGATGAAGTACTTTGCATGCTTTGCTGTCCTTGTAACGGTACTTTTTGTCGAGTTACTTGCAATGCTCGCTGCCAGCTCACAATCGATAATTGTTCTGACCATTCTGTCAGTGGGGCTGGCATAACGAGGAAGGTAGCGGCTGGATGCAATTGTCGTTTCCATACCGTTAATCCTAACCAATCACCAACATAAACAGTCAGCGGAGCAAACCTGTACTCTCCTCGGCTAAGCGCTGGCCAGTGCTGCGTTAGCTTCCATTGTTTTTCCATCTTTAACGGTAAAAACAACGTCTGCAAATGCTCTCTAAGCATAGGAGAGGTTGCACTTTCATTCGTTAATTTCTCTTCGATCATTAACCATAATCCACCTTGTTTGAACCGCTGTTTCATCGAAATAGTTGCTATACAAATTGCGGAAGAGGCAGTAGCATGATGATCATGTTGCTGCATCCCGTTTAATCCATGATCTGTATAGGTTATTTCAATTTCCCTTGTCGCCCGCAGCTGCATAGCAGCAATTGCTGGAAACAGGCCACTTACAACAACGAGAACGCTACAGGTAACAAATAATAACCAGGCTAACGCTAATTGTTGCTGCTTCACAATAACGTATAAACTTACACTCCAGATAACTATAATACCGCTCCATATTAGGTAGCGTGATCGTAATGGGCGCTTAGATGGGCGCATCTTATGAATGGGTAACCTTCGCTTTGTACGGCTCATCGCGCATTACCTTTTGGCCAATATACAGAAGCAAATTGCTCTTGTAGCAACTGTTTAATATAAGCGATTTTATCTGGTGCTGTAGAAGCTGCTGTCACACTAGCGTTTGATCTAGAAACACCGCTATGCATTTGTAAACGATGAGGCAACACATACGTTGCCGTCTCTACAATATCCTCTGGAATGACGTAAGCTCGTCCAGCAACGTAAGCATTCGCTTGCGCTACCTTCAACCAATCTCTAGAACCACGTGGACTAACGCCAAGTATCGTATCTTTATGATGACGGGTCTGGTGAACGACTTTCACCATTCGTTGGAGCAAACTATGCTCGACATATATTTGACTTACCGCTTGCTGCATGGCGGACCATGTCTCTATATTGGTAATTGACATGTTCTTACCATCGTCTTTAAAACTATACTTTTGATCGCCAGCTACTAGCTTTTGTAGCATCCGCTTTTCATCTTCCTCCGCCGGATAACCAATCGATAGCTTTGCCATAAACCGATCGAGCTGCGCTTCTGGCAAACGATTCGTCCCTTCCATATGAAGGGGATTTTGGGTAGCAATTAGCATAAATGGTTGGGGCAAGGCATACGTCCGCCCATCTACTGTTACTGTCCTTTCCTCCATTGCCTCTAACAAAGCAGATTGCGTTCTACTCATCGCTCGATTAATTTCATCCGCTAAGACGATATTCGCCATAATCGGTCCAGGGCGGAATCCTAGAGCATATCCTTCACCTGTTAGCGTTAATCCACCAGTAACATCCGTTGGCATCGTATCATTCGTAAACTGAATGCGTTTGAACTGTCCGCCAATTGCTTCAGCAAATGTATGGACGAGCATCGTTTTTCCTACACCGGGAATGTCTTCTAGCAGAAGATGTCCGCCAGCTAATAAAACGGTTATAAATTGATGAATCATAGCTTGTTTTCCTAGTAAATGCTCTTCTAATCTCGTAAACAACTGCTGTAATACTATTTGCTCTCCCTGCTTCGAAATACCCATCCCAAATCCCCTTCTTTCTTCCCTCATATATAAACGCACGTCCAACTACAACGAAATGGCTAGCCGAACTCTAGCACTTTTTAATAGTGTGACCATTCTTCTTCTTTTTAGTCATCCATTTGCTATATATGACCGTAAATACAAATAGAAACACAAAAAACCTAGCAATAGCCAATCGGGACTGCCCCATTTGACTTTTGCTAGGTTTTATCGCTAACACTTTGTTGATATAACATTTACTATGTAGTAACTAATGTTTTCGCTGCTTCCACTACTTCTTCCACATGACCATTCAAACGGACTTTTAGCCACTGCTGCGCCAATTTTCCTTCTGTGTCAATTAAAAAAGTAGAACGTACAAGCCCCATATACTCGCGTCCGTACAACTTTTTCAGTTGCCAAACACCATATTGTTCTGCAACCGAATGATCTTCATCTGCCAGTAGTAAAAACGGTAATTCATGCTTCTCAATAAATCGTTGATGCGAAGCAATCGGATCTGTACTTACGCCAAGCACAACGGTATTGTATGTAGCAAATTGACTGTTATAATCACGCATTTGGCATGCTTGTTTCGTACAGGTTGGTGTCATATTACGTGGATAGAAATAAAGTACAACTTGCTGTCCCACATAATCAGATAATTTTACTTGCTTTCCATTAGACGCTGTAAGTTGAAAATCCGGTGCTTTTTCACCAATCGTCAATATCGACATATCGATCAGCTCCCTTCTTTATCATTGCTTTGTTCGACATTTCCTGGGAAATAGTGCTATCTGCTGCGAAATTTGATATTCACTTGCAACAATAAGTAGTTACGACTTATAATTTTATGATACCATACATCTTCCTTGTCAGCTTATGACGATAATTGTAACAACTATAGCTGCTTGGAATATGAAAGTAAACAGTACACGTCGTTGTGCGTTTAGCTTGAAAGGAGAAACACGGAAGCAATGGATGAAAAGGATGGAACAGTCGGATCAAGAACTCGAAAAAAAACAAAGAATACCAAGCGTAAACCTATTTTAATAACCTTGGCTGTTATACTGGCTATTATAATTGGAGGAATTACTGTTTGGGCTGTTGGCATTTATAACGGTATTAATGATTTAAGTAAATCGGAATTCGAACCATTATTTCCTTCGTTAGAACCAGAAGAAGTTGTCGAAGTACCTGTCTGGGAAGGTAAAGAGCGAGTAAATATTTTGCTACTTGGTGTCGATGCACGTGATCAACAACCAGGAGAACTTGCTCGTTCAGATTCGATGCTCGTAGCGTCAATTGATCCTGTTACAAAAAAAGCACATCTATTTTCGATATTACGCGATACGTACTTGCCGATTGAAGGACATGGTAGAGGGCGGATTAATACGGCTATTACACTTGGTAGACCGGAATTAGCTATGAAAACTGCCGGGGATTTACTCGGTCTTGATATTCAATATTATGTTTATACCGATTTCGAAGGATTTAAAGCATTAATCGACACAATCGGCGGCATTTATTTTGAAGTGGAAAAAAATATGCGTTATACCGATAATGCGGATGGTAATCGCTATGATATTAATTTGGACAAAGGTTACCAACTATTAGATGGTGATAAAGCATTACAATATGTTCGCTTCCGTCATGATAAAATGAGTGATTTCACTCGTACAGAACGTCAACGTAATTTTTTGATGGCAGTAGCAAAAGAGCTAAAGTCCACTTGGAATATCGTCAAAATGAAAGAAATTTTAGATAGTATTAAACCATACGTGCATATGAACATTACGCCAGCAGATATATTAAAATTAGGACAACTAGGGCTTGATCTATCTATTGCTGGATCAGCACAAGTTCCGCCAATGCATTTGATAGCGGACGAGAAGATTAATGGTGTTGGCTCTGTTCTAGCTGTTACTAGCATTGAAAGAGTGCAACAATATGTACAGGAAATATTAGCGGCCGACGAATCTGCTCTGGAAGAAACCGACCCGAATTCGAATACAGCAACAGAGGATGCCAATTCGACAGGTACGTCACAAACTAACTAACTAAAAAGGAGATTTCCATACGCAATGAAACATAGACCAATTTCAGAGCAGTTGTACAGCGAAGCGCTTCAGCATATCGTCGGAGGTGTCAATAGTCCCTCTCGTTCTTATCGAGCAGTTGGTGGCGGAGCTCCCGTATTTATGAAACGAGCACAAGGAGCTTACTTCTGGGATGAAGATGGCCACCAGTATATTGACTATTTGGCTGCCTATGGACCGATTATTACTGGACATGCTCATCCACATATTACAGAAGCAATTATACGAGCAGCTCAAAATGGTACATTATACGGTACACCAACGGAGCTAGAAATTACACTTGCCAAAATGTTAAAAGATGCTATTCCTTCCATGGACAAAGTTCGATTTGTCAATTCTGGTACGGAAGCAGTTATGACAACGATTAGAGTAGCACGTGCTTATACGAAACGTAATAAAATTATTAAGTTTGCTGGTTGTTATCATGGTCATTCTGATCTTGTATTAGTAGCAGCAGGTTCTGGACCAGCTACACTTGGCATACCGGATAGTGCCGGTATACCTATCAGCATTGCACAAGAGGTCATTACCGTTCCTTTTAACGACCTACCTGCCCTTCAGACAGCACTGGAGCGGTATGGCGATGATATAGCTGCTGTAATGGTTGAACCCATTGTAGGCAACTTTGGCATGGTTATGCCGCATGAAGGGTATTTAGAAGGTGTCTGTAAGCTAGCCCGAGCTGTAGGAGCTCTCGTCGTCTACGATGAAGTAATTAGCGCCTTTCGTTTTCACTATGGTTCAGCTCAAACATTTAACGTCTTCCCTGACTTTCAAGCAATCGAACCTGATTTGACAGCACTAGGAAAAATCATTGGCGGTGGACTGCCGATCGGTGCATATGGGGGGCGCAAAGAAATAATGGAGCAAGTAGCTCCACTCGGACCAGCCTACCAAGCAGGTACGATGGCAGGTAATCCCGCTTCCATATCAGCAGGTATCGCTTGTCTGGAAGTATTGCAACAACCCGGCTTATATGAGCAAATGGATCGATTAACTAGCAAACTTGCCGTCGGTTTGCGTCAACTTGCGAAACAACATGACATCCCGTTAACCGTAAACCAAATTGTTGGCTCCTTATCGACTTATTTTTGCGATCATCCTGTTACTAACTATGATGAAGCACTTAGCTCAGACGGAGAACAATTTGCTCGCTTTTTCAAGCTGATGCTAGAGCAAGGTATTAATCTAGCTCCATCCAAATACGAAGCTTGGTTTATGACAATTGCTCATACCGATAATGATATTGATGCAACTTTGGAAGCAGCAGACTACGCCTTTGGCAAAATCAACAATAACTAAATAAGCTAGATGAAGAAAGGTAGCAATCATTGCAATTGCCTTTTTCCATCTAGCTTTTTTATTTCCTGCTTATACGTTCTTTAATAATCACGTTGTCATTATCTAGTGGACACTCCGTCTACTTGCGTAATGCTACACGTTGCTGTACTTCTTCCAGTGTTGGCATTCCAGCCTGTGCACCAAACTTCGTTACTGACAGTGATGCAGCTTCTACAGCAAATACTAGACAATCTTGCAATTCCCAATCGTTAGCTATCGCATAGGCAAGTGCACCGTTCAAACAATCTCCAGCCCCTGTCGTGTCCACAACTGCTACATTTTTAGGTGCATGCACCGTTACAATCTCATTATTAGCAACATAAGAAACGCCGTGCTTGCCTCTCGTTACAATTAATAGCTGTTGATCATATTTTTGTTGCCACCGTTTCATATGAAAAAACAATTCTTCCTCTGAAGTAATCGTAGACTGACAATAAAATTCAAACTCTGTTTCATTAGGAGTAAAGACATCAGCTAACGCTAACATTTCATCTGATAACGGTTTGGCTGGCGCTGGATTAACAATCGTTTTAACCTGATGCAAGCGGGCAAGCTCTAATGCTGTTTGCACCGATGATATCGGTATTTCCAATTGAACCAATAAAACATCACTCTGCTTCCAAACTGCATCCTGTGTCGTAATCCAAGTCGAAGTACAATGATCATTAGCTCCCGGCACTGCCACAATACAATTATCTTCCTTCGTATGCAGTATTGTAGCTGTACCGGTTTGTGCCTGCTTAGTTATCGCAATATAATCTGTAGTCATATGGTGATTGTTTAACTGGGTTAATATTTGCTCTCCGAATGCATCATGACCAAGCGCGCCGATCATCGACACATCCGCCCCTAGCTTTGCACAACTAATCGCTTGATTAGCACCTTTGCCACCAGGAATAATTTTCAAGCTTTCACCGGGTAACGTTTCCCCAATCTTAGGCATTCTATCTACCGTCACAACTAAATCCATATTTAAACTACCAACTACCGCTATGTTAGGTTTATTCATATGATTACTCCTATAAGTTTGTTAAATGGCATAATCGCCATCAATGTAATTCATGCGCTTGTTCATAATGATAAATAGCAAAAAGCGCTGCACCTTTTCCTAAGTTGCTCCTTGTCGTGTCGAATAAAACAGTCGCTGCTTTTCTTGTTACGGGTATGGCCTCAGCATGCATCACCGCTTGACAACTAGCCACAAAGGCAGAAGATCGATTATAAGAGCTATCTATGACAATGTAGGCGGGATTAATAAGATGAATAACCGACACCAACGCTTTGCCAACGTTAGTGCCCGCTTGACTCATCACTTGTTGCACACGTTCATTTTCTAATTGTTCTTGAGCAAATATTATCATTTCACTCTGTTCTATTACTGACTCATTAATAGCTAGCAATTGTTGTTTGATCGCCTGATGTTTTACTAACATTTCCAAACAGCCAATTTGTCCACAGCTACATTTTTCTTTCGTCGGATCAATAGCTAGATGACCAATTTCACCTGCGGTAAAGCTAGCCCCTTGAATTAGCTGCCCTTTAAATGTGAACGCCCCTCCTACCCCATGTCCAATTCGAATATAAAAAGCTGCTTCACTTTCCATAAACAATTGGCGATCCATGGCATCAAGTGCACCCATGTTAACACTGTTTTGTAAGTGAATTGGGATTGCAAAGCGCGCTAGTTTTTGAAAGGAAACGGTTGACCATTGCATCGAAATAGACGTAACAACTTGCAAGTTTTGGGCATCAACAATACCGGGAATAGCAATCCCAATTCCGATCAAACGATGATGTTTTTCTATTAATTGCGCAACGATTCGATCAACTTGATCTACGATTTGTTCGGCTTGATTACCTACCGTATCTACTCGCTGGGCCTCTAGTACATCACCATAATAATTAATGATTTGATACTGTATTTCAAAAGGAGTCACGTTAATACCGATTGCTCGGTAACCATCAGGATGCAGTGCTATCCGTATGCGCGGACGTCCTTTTTGCTGTTCTTCTTCGCCACCACGTTCTACGACAATACCATCTTTAATCAATTCTTCTACAATGAGCGATATCGTATTTTTACTAACATTCATCAACTTCACTAATTCTTGCCTACTCGTTTCACGTAATCTACGAATATGAGATATTAACGTACGTTTATTCCGTTCTCGCAGTATGGATGTCCCTTTCACTATTTCCATCAGTAGCTCCCTATCTCCCTTACTTCATCTTCCTTCAGTATACTACGATTTTATTATAATTTCTTTTAATGTACCAATCTAATATAGCACTTGCATGCATAAGCCGCCCGCCCAAAAGAACACCTCCTGAGCTGCTAAGTTTGCATGCCCAGTAAATTCGAACCCATTATTCCCCTGCTTCGAATATACGATTCGCCTCGACAAAAGCAGCTTTATCCACAAACAAATAAGCTTGTTCATGACGACGCATAACAGTCGCTGGGCACGCTACTGTAATCGGATCAAACAACGTATGACGAACAGCCATCGCTTTTGTCGGTCCGGGTACTGAACAGACCATCCGTTTGGCACGCATTAATGCCGGAATCGTCAAACTTAGAGCGTGAGTAGGCACTTCATCCAGCGTAGCAAAGCATCCATCATTAACTTGTTGCTGTCTACTGAACGGGTCTAATGCTACTTTTTTTATAAGATGTGGGTCATCAAAATCAGCAACGGGCGGATCATTAAACGCAATATGACCATTTTCACCTATACCGAGACATACGAGATCGATTGGCTTTTCGCCGAGCAACTTCGTGTAGTTTTCGATCATCGTCTCTGGATCAACCGTTCCATCTATAAAGTGAAATTGTTTCAATTGTACTTTCTGCAACAAATGCTTTTGCAAATAAATGTTGAACCATTGATCCGAATTAAGCGATAATCCGATATATTCATCCATATGAAAACCGACAACTCGCGACCAATCGATTCCTTCTTCCATTGTCAAATAATGCAGCGTTTCATTTTGTGATGGTGCACAAGCAAAAATAACTCTCGCTTCCTCCTGTTTAGCTAACACTGCTTTCAATTGCTGCGCTGCTATTAATGCTGCCTGCTTCCCCATTTCATCTCTAGTTTCATATACGTGACATTTCAGCCGATCCCGCACTACTTGTTTCATGTTCTATTCTCCTCTAATAATTGTTATAGTTTCTATACGACCATAGACCAATTACAAACATGATGACAAAAAACAAAATTACAGATGACCGATCTAAAGGTGCCATATACACACGTCTCTTCTTAATTAGTCATAATCTATGACCAATATGAACTTAGCACACTGGGTTAGTTATGTAAAGGCTTTCAAATAAGTATATTAACTACTGAAAAATTCAGCTAGTAGCGGTACTTTCTATGCCCAAATAGAAATAGGAGGCTGATTTAGTCTTGCTCAGCCTCCTACCATTCCATTATGAAATTATTCCTTTTTTTCTACTACTTCCCTAACAATTGTAACACTCTGTCTAACATTACAACTGCTTGAGCTCTTGTAGCTATTTCTGCTGGAGCAAATTTACCATTTGGATAACCAGTAATGATTTCCAAGTTACTTGCTTTCGTCACAGCGTCTACAGCCCATGCTGAAATAGTTTCCTTATCAACAAAAGTTACATCTTTCTTTTCACCATCTGTTAATTCAAAAGCACGCATAAGCATAACTGCCATTTGCTCTCTTGTCATTTGATCATTCGGTTTGAAACTGTTATTTGGATAACCTGTCACTATACCTAATGATGTGGCTTGAGCTATTGCATTTTCTGCATAATGACCTGCTAGATCTTTGTACGTATGTGATATTTTTTCTGTCAAATCTGGAGCAACTAATCTTACTAGCAATGCAGTAAACTCTGCACGAGTAATGGCACGTTCAGGCTTAAACGTCTGATCAGGATATCCCGTAACTGCGCCTAATTCTACTAAACGAGCAATCGATGCTTCTGCCCAGTGCTGAGTAGTATCTGTAAAGTTTGCCTTTGGTTCTGGTTTCGTGCTACCTTCCTCACCATCTGTCCCGCCATTACCATCAGGTTTTTCTTCTGGTACAAACGGTGGATACACAGCGCCACCACCAGGTGTAACCTCATCATCTTTCTTCCACTGCGCAAATAACGTCAGCGTACTATTTACTTTATTTACAGCAAAATCCCACTTATCTCCTCCTGTAGCTGCTGTATACCAACCTAGGAATGTGTGACCTGCTTTCTCTGGTTTTGCTGGCGCTGCAATAGTGGAACCTTTTTTTACATCTTTGATTGGTGCTACATCACTTCCACCATTACTATCAAAAGTAACTGTAAATATATCTTTTTCTACATCTGTTATACCAAATTCTTTTTTCAAATTCCAATTTTGTTTCCATTCCATGGCGATTTCTTTGTTGGCACTATCTAGATGCAATGGGAACCAAATATAACGTGAATCTGTCAATTTATCTGGATTCCAACGATCAGCCATAAAAATAAATTTATTAGGAATGATCTTCCCGGCATTATCTCTTACCGGTAACACAAATGTACTTTGACTATCGTGAGTTGTTCCTTTCTTATCATCTTTGAATGGGTTACCCTTTAACTCCCATGGACCAAATATATTTGGTGCAATATGATACTCTGCTGGATTAGGATTCCAACCTGTTAATCCTGACGTAATCGAATAATAAGTGCCGTCTTGCTTAAACATAGTTGGAGCTTCACGCCAAGCTGTATGCGCTTTTACCCAGTGCGTACCTTGAATGGATTTTTTATTCTCATCAGTAGCTGGTTTCGTATACGTCTTATCTAATTTCATAATAATGGTAGTAGCATTACCTTCGGAAGAATAAATCAAATATGCAGTCTTGTCTGTATCAACATATACTGTCATATCTCGCAGCATTCCATCATTCCGTGTTTCCCAATCATCATTAGGTAGACGTTTAATATCTAATACTTCAAAAGGGCCTGTAGGCGAGTCACTAATAGCTACTCCTCCTGCTGCTGTCCAATATTCACCAGCAATTGGACCGTCATGATGCCACCACATAATATATTTTCCGGTGTCTTCATTGTAAACTACTTTCGGTCGCTCCACTACTTTATCCCAATTGAACAAACGATAAAGGTTTTGCTTCTCCTCTAATGAATGATTTTTATACAATTCATTCAATGCTTTAATTCTATCTTTTGTATTATGCTTCTTTAATGTTTCTACAGGAGAACGCATATTGCCCGTCAAGTTTTCGAAATATGCTTCTGAATTATTAGGACGCTCACGTTCCCAATTATCTACATATTTTTTCTTTTCTTTCTGTCGTTCCGCATTAAACGGTACACCGGATGTTTTGTATAACTCATCATCTTCATGAATATACATAGGGATATCCGCTTCGTTTACTTTCTCACCATCATAACTCTCATCACCTAAGTTTGGGTTATTAAAGACTGGCAGAACAATACCTTCATTCTCCCAATTGTATAAGTCTGTAGACGAGTAAGCGTGAACTCCCGTCATTGGTACGTACCCAGCACCTAGATTAGATTCTGTTTTATCTTCCCCATACCAATAGTAACGTTTTTTATTCTCATCATAAATAATATTAGCACCGTGCGCTTGGATTGGTTCACCTTCTGTGTCATACCAAGTCTCGCCATTTTTAAATTCAGTTACATTGTATTTCTTTTCTTTATACTTTTCATACAATGATTCTAACTTATAGCCATAATGCTCAATAGCCTCTTTCGTTAACAATGATCTGTCGTTTTCTAGTTTAGCTTCATCAACATACTCATTAATTTTATGTTGTACATAAGCAGTTCTCTCATTATAAATCTTATCTAAATTTTCGATCGCTTGATCAACACGTGCTGTATTAAACTCATTCTCTGTACTCTTACTTACAGCAAGTTCACCTATCGATAACGTTGATCCGTCACCACCTGTTTTTAACACTTGAATAGCTACATATCTAGCTTTTTTTGGCGCAAATGTAATCGTTTGAGTAGATCCTTTGGTTACATCCATGCCCCCAAATCCGGCTATTTTAAAATGCTCAGCAAGTTGCTCTGAAGAACCATTCCACTCAATGGAGTTTAAGTCTTGATCACTAGTGAAAATTCTGTATTGTTTCATACGACCATTTTCCACTTCATGAGCTTCACCATTAAGGCGCGGTGAATACATAATTTGTCCCACATCTTCGTATGCTTTACCTAGATCTAGAACAATATAGTCTCCTGCTTCAAAGCTTTTATCTGACGATTCCCAATTACTTTCGTACATTGTCCATACGTTACCATCGACCATATGTTCAATTGGTGTGGAGTAATGCGCCTGCGGTGCATAGGCAATTTCCACTTTTATTTCATTAACTTTACTTAATACTAGTCGTATATCTGCTACCATTTGATCAATTGCTTCTTGTGTTGCAGTCGAAGATTGTCGTAACGCTTCTGCTATTGAAACAACTTCTCTCAAATTAGCATAATCTGTTTCACTCTCTGCTTGCTCTATTATCTTATTAGCTTCTTCTATAGCAGCTTGCAATTCACTTGTATTCACTACAAATGATGGGCTTCTATACACATTTATTTCGGCAGCGGAAGCATAGCTACCATCCTGCGAACCAGTGATTACCAATTTTAATTTAGTTGCATTTACAGCATTAAAAGTGACTATCTTTACATCTTTATTAGCTGCCCATTCTCCTTTTGCAACAAGTTTGTACTCGCCTGTGTCATCTGCCACATGAACTTCATAAGCAGTTGCTACACCATTGGATGAATTATCTTGTCTAGGTACATACTCTAGCTTATAGATACCGTCACGGTTCCAGTCGAAATCAAACTCCATCGTTGCAGGTAAGCTATCTTTTCCCCATGCAGTATGCCAGATGGAACTCGTCTTACCATCAATAGCATTCGCTGCTCCTTCATTGCTACCAGCAATTTCTTCACTACTTGCCAACACATTCATCGTAGATTGAGGTATTTTACCAGCCTTTAGCTCAAAAAATGCCTTCGAAACATTTTCTAACGTAGCGTATTGCTGTACTTCATCATTTGATTCTAATGCAGCAGTAATTTGTGCTGTAAAAAATGCAACATCTTCCCTTCCAGCACCTTCATAACCGGCTAGATCTGCTTGTAAAGCTTCTAACATTCCAGCACTAGTAGAAGTCTCACCCTCTTTGTATGCAGCACCTTCGATAACAAATGTCGTAATCGATTTACCTTCTACTTCTGCAAACAGTTGATTACCAATAACTGCTGTTTGTCCTTCTGCTAAGTTTTTATCCTCTGATGTTACGTAAGTTTTAACTGCTTTTCCTGGAGTAGCGAATTCAGACAGATCAAACGTCACTTGTGTTGCTTCGTCATCTGGATTTCTATAGACAATGACTGTTTCATTATCTTTCTCATTGTACGCAGTTAAAGTATATTGCTCATCCCAATCGTTATTTTGAAAAAACTTTGATCCTTGCGGAATGAATTTACTGAACTGCCCCATAGCGTAGTATTTTTTCGTATACCACCATTCTTCTGTATCAAAGTCGGCATGAATTAAGCCCCAGTTCATATTTTCTTTATCTTCACGCATGTTATGTTCTTCTTCCACTGCTTGCCACAACACCCAAGCTTCTGGCTCAAACCATCTGACGTCCGTCATAATTTGCCAAGCAAGGGAAAGACCTGGTTCCATATCTTCGTGATTATGCGGAACACCACCTGGTCCCAAATCTACTTCCGACATCCATAGTTTTTTATTTTCTCGTTTAGCTAGATCTCTTACTTCTTGTCGTTTACTTCCACCATAAGCATGAACATTAAACTGAGAGACGATATCTTTTGTATCTTGCCCATACTCCGCCCAATTCGTTAAAAATGTATCAATAATGGATTCATCCATGGCAGCTATCTTCACTTCGTCTTCGTCGGCTACTCCCTCGCCTGCTAATCCTTTAGCTACTAAAGCTTGATAAGCCTCATAGATAACCCAAGATTGTTGCCAAGGATCCCAGTGAGAACCTTCTTGTCTATTGTTAGCTGACCAATAGTCAGTATTTGGCTCGTTTACTACAGACAATGTATCGAATGTAATGCCATGCTCTTCTTTGTAGTGCTCTACTACGGTAGCTAAATATTCAGCAAAATCTGGGTAATGCTTCGGATCTAAATTACTTGTTCCTCCATCCCAATGACCTGCTGTACATCCACTAATTGTCATAAAGTACGGGGGAGAGTTAGAGAACGCTTCTGTTATAAAAGTCTCATCTCTCTGCTCCCAACGCTTTTTTGCCTCTTGCAGCCACCAACGCTGATTAGCATCTGCAGTAAAATCGAATGCTATTTTTCCGTCTTCACCAAAACCAGTGGCAAAACCCGGTACATCGCCACCTTTACGCATATGGGTATGTGTAGGATCATCCCCACCACCGATATTATAACGAGCGATATTATAGTTTAGTCCTTCTTCACTATATAAAGCATCTACTAGTTTATCTCTTTGTTCTGTTTTCCAACCACCTGTCGCATGACCAAACCAGACTAATGCTGTTCCCCAACCATCCCATGTTCTGTCCATAGTGCTCGGTTCCAGCTTTACCGTTTTCGTTTTCGTATAAGCAGCTACTTCGCTATTCGGCAGTCCGACAAACATAGATGTAATTAACGATAACATGATCGTAAATAGCATTGCCTTTTTAACTATGGGTTTTTTTGTAAGCGAATTCATTTTTTGAATAAACCTCCATACCGTTTCAATTGTAGTTTTAACTTTGATGCACATTTTCCTTCATTAAAACGTAGTAGACTATCCATCCCTCCCTCAATCATAATAAAGGTCTCTATTCAGCAACTTCCCTCCTATAAAATAGACATACCCAAATTTAGGTATATCATCTAATAATTCAACAAAATCCGACAAATTACTTAGTAACGCTTCCATATTAACACTGTTCATTTCAATTTTTTATTAATATCTTTATATCTTTTGGTAAATTTATCACATGATAGCATCAACTTTAAAATAAAGTTTAATATATTAGTAATTTTTTTTGAATTTAGTATTTTTAAAAGAAGTAAAGTTGGATGACTTTTATCGCATGAGGTCTTAAAATCTACTGTAAAAATTGTAATAGGGGACTATAATAAGAGTTTATACGAAAAAACATACAAACATTTAAATAAGTACTGGAGTAGAACAAGTTTATACGAAATATCATATAAAGAGACCCCGCTACTAGGTTGATTGTCCGGCGTTTATACGAAAAAACAAACAAACAACCACAATTTCGTTGATCGGAATACCACTTTGTAAGAAAAAACGTACAAGTTTACCACTCCACTAATTGCACTTGAACATGACATTAGTTACGACATGAAATAACCATTAATAATATAGTGCGCAGGCGAAGCAAAACCCGGCATTCCTTTCCATAAGGAAGCTAGTTTGTCGTAACGAGTGGCTACGTGTGAAAGTGCTTTTACTCCACTTAATTTTATCAATTCATAGCATACAATTATTTAGTCTTCAGACATGTTCTAGTATGTTCTAGAATGAGTAATGTGTAATTTATGCTTGCGAGTTGGATCAAGCCATTGGCCATTATATAGACTATCATCTACAAAAACATGACAGCCATGTTCTAGTGCCAGCATCATTCCCGGTAGTATATCCCAAATATACGCCCCTTTCGGGTGTATAAACTGCGCAAAGCTGCCTTTAATGACATAATACAAATTATAAACAGAGCAGCCACTCATCCGATATTGCCCTGGCTCCGCTAAGAGCTGAAGTAAACGTTCGTTTACTGCTACCGAAAGTGCCGTCATGCGAGACGAAACAGCTGCTTGTTGTAGCTTATCCCCTGTCATTAACCGCTCGCCTAGTTCCGGCATATACAGACAACTCCCTACATGCTGTCCGTTCTGCCATATACTAATTGCCATGCCCCACTCTTTTAACCCCATACAAAAGTTTTCCGTACCATCAATCGGATCAAATATAACAGCAATTCCCGTCTGCTCCGTCATCGCATGAAAGGTATACGTTTCCTCGCCTACAAACACTACCTCTCCTAGCTTTTGCCGTAAAAATTGATGTACTTGCTGTTCCAGCATAACATCCGCTGCCGTTACTAAACTACCGTCATCTTTGACTGTAATTTCATTCCTTTGTTGCTCGATTGCGGGCATCAATTGATCAATTAATTGACATACATCCAACAATAATTGCCGACAAGTGTCGTAGGTTAGTACAATATTTTGATTTGCCATAACGCATCCTCACTTTTCATCTATAGACTAACAACATAAAATAACAAAAAAAGGATACCTGTTGTTCATACTCCTGCAGGTTATCCTTTTATCTTCACTGATGCAATAATTCATCGCTTCTTATTTCTACTATTTATCTGCACTTTGCAGCTGCTGTTGTAATGCTACGTGAATGTTCCCATTGCTCGCTAATACATTACGAACACCCAAATGATAAGGCTCTCCAGAAACGTCAGTAACTGTTCCTCCAGATTCTTTCACTAGCAATACCCCTGCTGCCATATCCCAACTATTAAGCCCGATTTCCCAAAATCCACTCAAGCGACCAGCCGCAACGTAAGCCAAATGTAATGCTGCCGACCCAGCTACCCGAACATTGCGAACTTGTGGAATAAGATGCTGCAAACCTTTCATATTGCGTGGCAAAGCATGTGTTGTATCTGCTGGAAAACCAGTTGCTATTAAACTATTGTTCAAATCAGCTTCTTTAGACACCTGCATTAATTTGCCGTGCACATATGCGCCTTTACCTTTTTCCGCAACAAATAATTCATCTTTTATCGGATCGTAAACAACACCTACAATAACTTCCCCGTGATGTGCTAATGCAATAGATACACAGAAAAATGGAAATCCGTGGACAAAGTTAGTCGTTCCATCAATCGGATCTACAATCCAGACATATTCCTGATCCTTCACCGCATCTAACGCTTCAATTGCCGCAGCAGCACCCGCCGTTACTCCTTCTTCACCTAAAAAAGCATGTGTGGGAAAATGAGTTGCTATTAATTTACGAATTAAACGTTCCGAGCCTTTGTCCACTTCTGTTACCAAATCTTGCGAAGAAGACTTCTGTTCTAATTGTGCATAGTTACCGAGTTTAGTAGCAATCCACTCGCCCGCTTTAGCAGCACAGTTAATCGCCACCGCAGTAAAGCTTTTACTGCCGATAATAGAACTGCTATTTTGCTCTATCAAGTTGCCACACCTTCTCTCTTCTACTAATGCTAATATATCCATTTTATATGAAGTTCGATCTTTCGACAATCATTGACTGTCATTTATCCGAAACATAATGTTTGATTACAGCAAATTCATCCCATCAGCGATCATAACAAGTGCTAAGACAAGGATGGTTATTCGCAATAGCCACAAAAGACTTTTCCCACTCATTTTGGCAGCAATAGTTGCTCCTAGCTTTCCACCTATCCATGCCCCCGGTGCAAGTATTAGTACTAATAACCAGTTTACTTCCCCTAATACAATGTGCATACCACTACCTAACAGAGCAGATAGAAAGATGACAGACATCGATGTGGCGGTAGCGACATGCGGAGGAAAGCGGAACAACAACACCATTAAAGGTACGAACAATGAGCCACCGCCAATTCCAAATAAACCGGATATCGCTCCAACAGCAAATCCCATTCCTAGCAAGATTGGTACACTATAACTATAAGTATGTACTTGTCCCGTCCCATCTGTAATCGTCCGACTATGTTTGAATGAAACAGTTGTCGGCTTCATATACTCTCTAGAAATTAATAAAATCGCCATTGCTAGCATAAATATTCCAAAGCTCAACTGAAAATTATTCGACTCAAACTTTCCAGTTAATGCTGATCCTAACATCGATGCTGGACCACTAGTAACAAATAAAATAAGGGCACTTTTATAATCAATTAGCTTTCGCCGCCTATAGGTCATCGTAGACGCTAATGCGGTAAATACGAGCACACATAAAGAAACGCCAACTGCTACTGGATGCTCAATAGGAGCGCCAGTTAGCGCTCCCCCAAATAATAACAGCATAGGTACGATAATAATGCCGCCACCTAATCCGACGATACTGCCGAATGTGGCTGCTGCAATACCTAAAAAAACAAACAATACCCATTCCATAGGATGAAACCTCTATATTCTTATGATGTTATTTCACATGTTCGTTGTTATTTGCTATTGCTATTGTCTCGTCCAAAATACATTTCATCAGCAAGAGCCGTTTGGACGCGTGCTTCTTCTTCTGTTAATTTACGCACCAGCTCTAATTCCACACCTGTTACTTCGTCTCCTTGAAAATTAATTTCAGGTGTATAGGCTGATATACGAACGATTGCAACCGCATCATTATTTGGTGCATAGGCGATTACGTGCTGACCTGTCGGATAAACACGAAATCCACTTTTCACCATTTTACCACGACCATATTCCAATAGCTCATATAGTTCTTGTTCGGATTTAAATTTACATACTGAATTAAACTCTGTTTGAAATCCCATTGTAATCCCATCCTTTGTATCGATGTTATCGTGCGTCTTATTCTGTATACACTAGTCGTTGTTTTTCGGCATGTCTTTCTAATGCCAAATCTATCAATTTTTGCAACAACTCGCCGTACGAAAGGCCGCTTTCTTTCCACAATAGTGGATACATGCTGAATGGTGTAAATCCTGGCATCGTATTAATTTCATTAATATATATACGATTGTCTTCTTTCCCGACAAAGAAGTCAACTCGTGACAATCCCGATCCATCAATCGACTGGAACGCTCGTACAGCCATCTCTCGTATTTGTTCTGTAGTAGCTTCGTCTAATTCCGCTGGAATAATCATGGCAGATTTTCCATCAATATATTTTGCTTTATAGTCATAAAATTCATTATTGGGCACTATTTCACCTGGCACGGAAGCTTGTACCTCATCATTACCAAGTACACTTACTTCAATTTCACGAGCATCAACAAATTCTTCCACAATCACTTTGCGATCATAACGAAAAGCAAAATTAACAGCTTCGATTAGTTCTTCCCTATTATTCGCTTTCGATATACCGACGCTTGACCCCAAATTAGCTGGTTTTATAAAACAAGGATAGCCGAGCGACACTTCACATTCCATAATAAAAAATGGCGCATCTTTATCCCATTGGGTACGATTAAAATAACGAAATACACACTGTGGTAAGTCTTCTATTGCAAACACTTTTTTCATCATTACTTTGTCCATACCAACAGCCGAAGCAAGAACTCCTGCACCAACATAAGGTACGCCAGCCATCTCTAACATCCCTTGAACAGTACCATCTTCCCCATACGTTCCATGCAGCAATGGAAATATTACATCCAGCACTTTACGATCATCGGTAGTTTGAACACTCGATACGTAAGCTCTTTCCGTTGATGATTGTAATTCATTATTATTGCAACTTGCATCAGACTGAAATAACATAGCAATGCTACTGCTATCATTGTTAGCTGCCAATTTAATTTGCTCGATTGTGGCAGGTGGTTGATGAAGCGTAGCTCCACTGCGCCACTGCCCTTCCTTCGTAATATAGAACGGTATAATTTCATATTTGTCATAATTAAATTGTCCCATTACTGCTAGAGCTGTCTGCAAGGATACTTCATGTTCGCCAGACTTTCCCCCGTACAGTAAACCTACTCTTACCTTACTCCCCATATTGCAGTCCTCCGACGTATATATTGTCAATCTGAAACAATGTGAAAAAAGCGATACTTCGTATTTCGTGTCCACGCATAAGAATCGCTATAATCCCAGTAACGATGTCTACTAGCAACAGTATTAGCATTTACTAGCGGTTGACCAAAGGCATCAAATGCAGTAACAATGGTACTATGTTGGAATCTGCCATCGCCTGACCAATCATACGTAATAACATCACCAAGCATCAATTGATCCGCTCGATCCATCATAATAGCTCGTAATCCGGTATGACGTTTGCTACTCAAATAAATAGTGAGTGCATGTGATACTGCCCAGCTATAGCTCCATTTTTCCTGCTTGTTTACTCTTCCTGTGTACCACCAGCCATTTGATCTCTTACCAGTATAATTCATCGGAGCACCACCTGCAAAGAGACACTGCGAAACATAATGAGTACAATTCACATCAAACAATTCATATTTCGGATTTCCTTCGTTCCACCACCGATCCGCATAAGCTACCGCATGATCTCGCAAATATGCTGCACGGTGATAAAGAGGTAACGTTGCTGTAAATATAGCACCATTCAAATAAGGTACAGAACGAGCGAGAGGCTCTTCTATTTCTCCTACTTCTTCTAACCCATATTGCTGTACGTAATCTCCATATTTAGGTCTTCGTTCATATATAAGTGGTTCAACACGTAACAATTGAAAAACACCTTCTTGTTCTCCAAACCACAAACGTTCGAACTCATATCGTTCTTCTACATAATGCATATCTCTTTGGACTATTTTTTTCTTGATGTGTAATTTAAGAAGTACCGTCACTTCTTGATTTGCTTGGTGCACGCGTATTATTTCACCCTTTGTTTCACAGCCTTGTGACAACGCACCACGCAGTAATTCTCGTTCTTTTATACGATCAAGCCGTACAATCATCCGCTCCACATGCTGCTCATCATGCACTACATCATATAAATCGAATCGTTGCTCTGCTTCTGCTGCATTATAGACTTCTATATATCGCTGTAATGATTTACGCCAACTCGCTTGTTCTTTCGTTTTAGTTTCTTCCTTTTGTTGTTGATTATTAACAGATGAATTAGCTAGTAATGAAGATAATTTCACCTTATGTTCGTTTGCTTTTTTTATAACTTGCTTGTGACGATTACTTATCGTTTCTGTACTACTACTTATCATGCGTGGAGTCAGCGTATAAGACTCCGATACTCGTTTGCGAGTAATCGTTTGCTTCGCATCATTCTTCGTATAGACACTGTGCTTACGATTCGACTTCGACATGTTCGTTCCTCCTTCTAAAATTAACTAACATCATGAACAATATCGTTTATTATATTTAATTAGAATATTTTCAATTACGAATATAACTATTCGTCTAAACGGAACATAGGTATAACATTTCGATTTAATTACAGAACTGCTTAAGTATATGCACCGGTCTTGCAAATCATGAACAATACAGCCGAAACTACTACAACGAACACTTTTAATTTACAGGGCAAATACCCTTTACGTACCCCCCTATTTAAAGCTATACTATAGGTAGAGGTTTTTTTGAAATCGTGTTTCATGTTATGAAACACCATCTATACGTTTGTTGATTATGATGTAAAGGAGATTGAATATGTCTAAACAAAATCACTATTCTGTTCGTTCCACATTGCTGTCTGGTGACAAAACATATGCTTACTATCGTTTGGATGGTTTGCAGGAGCAAGGTATTGGCGATATTTCGAAATTGCCTTTTTCCATTAAAGTATTGCTAGAGGCTGCGGTTCGTCAATATGACGGTCGTGCAATTACAACAGAACACGTAAAACAATTGGCAAACTGGGCAAATGGCCGTGAAGACAAAGAAGTGCCTTTCATTCCTGCTCGTATCGTACTGCAAGACTTTACTGGGGTACCAGTAGTTGTCGATCTAGCTGCCATGCGTGATACAGTAAAAAAAGCTGGTGGAGATCCAAAACAGATTAATCCACTTGTACCTGTCGATCTCGTTATTGACCACTCGGTAATGGTTGATTCCTTCGGCAACAAAGATGCACTAGAATACAATACTCGAGTAGAATTCGAGCGTAATGAAGAGCGTTATCGTTTCTTACGTTGGGCACAAACAGCATTCGATAATTTCCGTGCAGTTCCTCCAGGAACAGGAATCGTTCACCAAGTTAACTTGGAGTACTTGGCTTCTGTAGCAGCTACTAGAAATATAGATGGGGAAGATGTCGTTTTCCCTGATTCACTTGTAGGTACGGACTCTCATACAACGATGATTAACGGGCTTGGCGTTGTTGGTTGGGGTGTTGGTGGTATTGAAGCAGAAGCTGGTATGCTTGGACAACCACTTTACTTTGTTATGCCAGAAGTAATTGGCTTCAAATTGACAGGTAGTTTAGCGGAAGGTTCTACAGCAACTGACCTTGCACTTACTGTTACACAAATGTTGCGTAAAAAAGGAGTCGTTGGCAAGTTCGTAGAATTCTATGGTCCTGGTCTATCCAACATCAGTCTAGCTGACCGTGCAACTGTTGCTAACATGGCGCCAGAGTACGGTGCTACAGTCGGCTTTTTCCCAGTAGATGATGAAACGCTTGATTTCATGCGTCAAACTGGTCGTGCAGATGAGCAAATTAAATTAACGGAAGATTACTATAAAGCACAAGGAATGTTCCGTACAAATGAGACAAGCGATCCTGTGTTCAGTGACGTTATTGAACTAGATCTATCTACTGTCGTACCATCATTGGCGGGACCAAAACGTCCACAAGATCGTGTGGAACTTACTGCTATGCAAAAAGCTTTCAATGAAATCATTCGTACGCCGATCGACAAAGGCGGATATGGATTAAGCGATGAAAAAATTGCTGAAGTAGTAACAGTGAACCATAAAAATGGTGAAACTACTAAAATGAGTACAGGCGCAGTTGTTATTGCAGCAATTACGAGCTGTACGAATACTTCCAACCCAAGTGTTATGCTCGGTGCTGGATTAGTAGCAAAAAAAGCAGTAGAGCGTGGTTTAGTAAAACCAGCCTACGTAAAAAGCTCACTTACACCAGGTTCGCTAGTTGTTACAGAATACTTGAAAAAAGCTAACCTAATGGAGCCGCTTGAAGCACTTGGTTTCCACCTTGCTGGTTACGGCTGTGCGACTTGTATCGGTAACTCTGGTCCACTTCCAGAAGAAGTTAGCGATGCTATTAACGAAAATGATATGACGGTAGCAGCTGTTTTATCTGGTAACCGTAACTTCGAAGGACGTATTCACGCTCAGGTAAAAGCAAACTATCTTGCTTCTCCACCACTAGTAGTTGCTTATGCACTTGCTGGTACAGTGAATATTGACCTAGTTAATGATCCAATCGGCTATGACCAACAGCAACAACCGGTTTACTTGAAAGATATTTGGCCAACTAACCAAGAAATCAAAGAAGCAATTGCTACAGCACTTAACCCAGAAATGTTCCGCAGCAAATACGAAAATGTATTTACGCAAAACGAACGTTGGAATACAATCAATATTCCGGAAGGTGAAAGCTACGAATGGGATGCGAATTCAACTTATATTCAAAATCCACCATTCTTCGAAAACCTTAGTCCTGACCTAAATGATATTCAAGATATTCATGCAGCTAACGTACTTGCACTAATGGGCGATTCTGTAACAACAGATCATATTTCTCCAGCAGGTAACATTACATTGCAAAGTCCAGCAGGTCAATATCTCGTTAATCATGGTGTAGAGCGTAAAGATTTCAACTCTTACGGATCTCGTCGTGGTAATCATGAAGTTATGATGCGTGGAACGTTTGCAAATATCCGTATTCGTAACCAGGTTGCTCCTGGTACAGAAGGTGGCGTAACGAAATACTTGCCAACCGATGAAGTAATGTCTATCTACGATGCTTCTATGAAATATCAAGCGGAGAACCGAAACTTGGTTGTTATCGCTGGTAAAGAATACGGTACGGGAAGCTCCCGTGACTGGGCAGCCAAAGGAACATTCCTACTTGGCGTCAAAGCAGTAATTGCCGAAAGCTTCGAGCGTATTCACCGCTCCAACCTAGTTGGAATGGGCGTTCTTCCGCTACAATTCCTAGAAGGACAAAGCTGGTCAACACTAAATATTACTGGTCGTGAAACATTCGACATTAAAGGCTTGTCTAATGAAATCGGACCAGGTGCTACAGTAACAGTAACAGGTACACGTGAAGATGGAACGACTTTTGACTTCAAAGCAATTGTTCGTCTTGACTCATTAGTAGATGTAGATTACTACCGTAACGGAGGAATACTGCAAACGGTACTTCGTCATATGATCGCTAATATGAAGTAAGTAACAGCCTGCATGTTCTCCCGTTTAAACAAATAGCCGTCTATACTGATAATTGGATCATTTCCATTTCAGTTAGACGGCTATTTTATTTCATCATCATACCCATTTGGCGAGTACTCTCTATCATGATAGCAGCGTATTGCTTCATTCGTGCCATCGTCAGTCGGCTTGCTGGGCCCGATACAGATAAGGCAGCTGCCAATTGTCCATAGCGATCGAATATAGGGGCAGAAATAGCAGCAACGCCGGATTCACGTTCTTCGACGCTTGTCGCATACCCTAATGCCAATAACTCTGACATCTGCTCTTGGTACAATGTAATATCTACATTTTGACGAAATGACTCATCATTTAATATCATATCCTGTATAGCCGGCTCCGCATAAGCAATTAATACTTTACTAGATGCTCCTGCATAGAGTGGTAGACGCGCTCCCACCGGAGCCACACGTCTAATCGGTTCATTGCTTTGTACTGCCTGAATGCGTACCCGCTCCATCCCATCACGTACATAAATACTGACGGTTTCTCCTAATTCATCGCGTAATCGAACAAGCTCTGGTAACCATATCGTTGCTTGATCTTCTGAGCGAGATAAATTAGCAGATAGTTCCCACACTTTAAGACCTAGATGGTAGCGCTCCGTCTGACGATCTCGTTCAATAAATCCTTTTTCTTCTAGTGTTGCTAGCATACGATGTACCGTACTTTTGTGTAAACCAACATGTTCCGCAATTTCCGTCATCGCCCAATCTGTGCGAATCGTAAAACAAAGCAATATATCGAGTGCCCGGTCTACTGCTCGCACCGTCATTTTACCTTCTTCCATACTTCCACCCCTTCGCACTTATTATTTATTTTATCTATATGAAATATAATGCTATTATAAACTTTCATCCGTTACATATATTATAACATGCCAGTTTCACCTTTTGAAACCCCATTTCAAAATCATTGATAATAATTATCAATTATAAACCGATAATTTTTCAGCGACAAGTACAAAAAAACACTATGCCGAGTAGAACCTCATCAGCTCTCTATATTAGAACAAATGAGTCTATACTACAGATATAGTGTTTTATTATTCTTTAATAATATTTTTTTCCATATAATAACTTGTGCATTTCGCGCCCAATCGAACGATAGCTTGATAAACCATTAAAATCAGCATATCGCGGTACGTGAGTAAGCCTTTCACCTTGCAAATTATAGTATACATTCCGTTTTTCAAAATCATCAAAAAAGCCAAAGTCAACACTTTTCTCAAGTGGAGTTACAGGAATATTGCCGATCGTCTCAAAGTAACCATTTTTCCATCCTGTTTCACTAACAACTGTCGGAGGTAGCAGTAATTTATTCGGATCAAGACTGTCTGGCATTTCTTTATGGTCTTGTGAATAATTATAAATATAAACCAAATTTTTTCCAGCGAAATTCAAATTTCGACTTTTAATATCCACTTGAATAACTTTTCCAACATAATTTACTCCTCGTTTTGGTTGGGTAACAAACACGTCACCACTCAGCAAAGGCTTCGTTGACTTCTTCAACTCTATTAACTCCGTAAATTCAGAAAACATAAAAACGCCTCCCCTACTCTTTATACTAGTTTACCGTTAGGAGCTACTTTAGGCTGTAGCAAATCTCATCTATTTAGTATAGATAGCGCTATCATCATTTAGAACTATGATGTAAAAAGCTATCCATCTCCTGTACTGCAACCATGATTTCATTAGCAGTAATGGATGAATAGCTTTATATTATGATCTAATTAACGATAGAAACTCCGTACGTAATGCAGCATCATTACGGAAATATCCACGTACACCTGAAGTAACGGTCACACTACCGGACTTCTTAATCCCTCGAGCACACATACACATATGCTCTCCTTCCACAACGACCATCACACCATGTGGATTTAATTCTTCATCTAAAATATCAGCAATTTGCGATGTTACCCGTTCTTGTACTTGTAATCGTCTTGTCACAGCATCCACCAGTCGTGCAAGCTTGCTCAATCCGACAATTTTCCCACTAGGAATGTAGCCGATGTGCACTTTTCCGTAGAATGGAGCCATATGATGTTCGCAATGACTATGGAATACAATATCTTTGACAATAACAAGCTCTTCATGCTGCTCATCAAAGGTAACGCCGAGAACTTCACGTGGATCTACAGAATAACCAGCGAATACTTCTTCATACATACGCGTTACTCGTGCAGGTGTCTCTAGCAGTCCTTCACGCTCAATATCTTCTCCCATTAAACGCAATATTTCTTTCACATGATGTTCGATTCGTTCTCGGTTTTCTGCTACATTGGAATTGACGTAGTCTTTCTTACCCGCCATTTTAAAAACCACTCCTTCTGGCTATAAGCCAAACCTATTTACGAGGGAACTTTTGATTTTTCATCATGTTTTGTGCTTTAGCCATTTGCTGTTTATTTAGATTATAGCCCATTTGTTTCGCCATTTTTTGCAGCATATCGGGATTTTTTTGCATATTTTCTAGTTGGCGACGCAAATAAAACACGCCGATAAAGAAGCCACCGACAAGTCCCACAATTAATGTAACAATAGGTATTACTATTTCATACCAAGCCATCCATGCTCACCTATACCTTTCAAAATAACTTCACATCCATGTATGATAGCATGTTCCCTCGTCTCCTGCAATTGACAAAACAATAAAAAAGTCACATACATTTCTCATTTCATATTTATACTACCATATTAATCAATATAGCAGTAAAAAACAACTAATAATCTCTTTTAATAGATTATAAATACTAAAATACGATTATTTTCCACATTTTTTATAGATTATCAAGTTGACATATTGTTACATAGTTTATGAGTATATTCATATCTTTTTTTGTTATACTTATTCCGCTTCTTTCATGCAGTAAATACTGATGCTGAGGTAACTAATAAAAATGAGGTAGAACTTTTAATTACTCAATTTTAATTAATTAGATTTATCTTCCTTTTTATGGAGTTTGTGATTAATAGAATAAAAAAAAGCAGAGTAGAAAATTTCATTTCCACTCTGCACTTCGTTTATAATTTATCATCTAATCTACGTTCTTCTGCTGTGTAATCTACTTTCTTTAATGATGATGCTATCGCTTGTAAAACTTCCTCATGCTCTTCCGTTTCTGCTGCTTGTCCCAGTGCATTTTTTGCTGCTTCGCCGCCAATTCTCCCCAGTGACCACGCTGCTGTTGCTCGTAGAACATGACGGGGATCTTCTAATAGAATCGTAATGAGATCTGGCACCGCCCCGGCTTCTTTAAAATTACCTAACCCAATAACGGCGTTACGCTGAATCGGATTTTTGCCACGCCATGCTGCTGCGGTATGACCAAACTGTTCTTTGAACTGACGATTACTCAGCTTTAGCAAAGGTAGTAATAGTGGTTTCGCCAACTCGGGGTCCGGTTCGAACTCTGGTTGATGCGTCCAATTTTTATGGCGATTTACAGGGCAAACGAGTTGACACGTGTCGCACCCATATAATCGATTACCCATTTTTCGCAAATACTGCTCAGGTACGACCCTTTTCGTTTGGGTCAAAAAGGAAATGCATTTCTGCGCATCTAGCTCCCCAGGACCAACCAATGCTCCTGTCGGACAAGCATCTAAACATTTCGTACATGTGCCACATTGATCGGTTAACGGTGTATCTGGAGGCAGAGGTAAATTCGTAATCATCTCTCCCAAAAAAATCCACGAACCAAGCTCTGGTGAAATAATCATACAATTTTTAGCGCTCCAACCTAGCCCCGCTCTTTCTGCAACGGCACGATCAGATAGCGCTCCGGTATCAACCATACTTTCTATTCGTAAAGCCGGCACCTTTTCTCGCAGCCAATCTTCTAGCTTTTGCAATCTATCTTTTAGCACATGATGATAATCCATCCCCCAAGCAGAACGAGCAATAAATCCGCGTCTTGCTCCTTCCACAGACCGTGGGGCATCCTCTAGCTTGGAAGTATAAGTAATAGCGATGGCAATAATCGACTGGGGCGCATCAAATAAAAGTGCTGGATTCGTTCGCTTATCCAAATCCGGTTCTTCAAACCCAGATTCACGTCCTAATTCACGATGACGAATAAGTTGTTGCTTTAACTCTGTGAACGGATCTGCCGAAGCCACACCAATTTGGTCAATGCCCAGCTCCTTCGCTTGTTGCTTCATCTCTTCTTTTAGTGCTGCCCAATTGTAATTGTTTAACTGCTCTATTTCCATCATACATCAAGCCCCTTTAATGCCTGCTCGGGCCAACTCATCACAACGATTATTCCACTTATTATCGCTATGACCTTTCACTTTGATATAGGTAACTTCGTGCATTTGCATAAGCTCCCATAGTTCCTTCCATAAGTCTTGATTTTCTACAGGAGCTTTTTTACTATTACGCCAACCATTTTTGAGCCAATTATGAATCCAGCCATTTTTAAAACAGTTAACGACATAAGCAGAATCACTATATATATTTACTTTGCATGGTTCTTTTAATGTAGACAACCCAGCGATGACCGCTTGAATTTCCATCCGATTATTAGTCGTCATCTTTTCTCCACCAGATATTTCTTTCTGATGATCACCGTAAAATAATATTGCACCATATCCACCAGGCCCAGGATTACCAGAGCACGCACCATCTGTATATAACTCCACTTCTTTCACAACATAACCCCCATCTAATCGTCACTATATCTATACTTTTACCTATTCTCCTATTATAACCCTTTGATTTGATTAAATGGCCACAATATAAACTGGGCTTTGCCAATAATCTTCTTCTTATCTACTCCGCCAAATGAACGACTATCTGAACTAGCAGCTAACGCGCGATTATCACCTAATACAAAATATTCATTTTGCTGTACTGTATATGATCCATAGTCGCTTCCCTCAATAAAGGAAGCTTCCTCAGGTAAGTATGTTTCCTCTACTTGCACACCGTTCCGATATAAATAATGATTAACAACTTGAATCGTATCACCTGGTAATCCAACCACTCGCTTAACTAGCAAGCGATTATCACCAATTCCATCATAATTATCTTCTTTCAAAATAACAATATCTCCTAATTTAGGATTTCCAATCAAATAATTCCATTTACCAACAAATAAAATTTGTTTTGCCGCTAATGTCGGCTCCATTGACTGCCCTTTAACAATCGTTAATTGAAAAACGAACAAGTTTAACAATATAGCGATGATTAAAGCAACACCAACCAGTTTGAGCCAGCTAAATATTTCTTTCCACCAATCCATTGTCATATAATCACTCCCATATAATAAGAAAAGCATATCTGGTTGCCAAATGCAATGGCAAATAGATACGCTTTTCTTCCATTTTGTAGATTGTAAGACAGTTATCGCTATTAACCAGCGATAATACTCAACTTTTGGAATGAGCGAAAAAGATCTCCAGCTACATATCCAAGTGATTCATAGAGTGGCAAAACAGGCTCATTGTGCTCATCAGCAGAAATCATAATTTTAGCAACTTTACGTGACTCGAACCGCTTTTTCAAACCTAATACCAACGACTTTCCGACACCTTGACGACGATAGCTACGCGAAATAGCAACACGGTAATAATACCCTTTGTTATTATCAATCGTACCAATAATAACGCCTGCCACTTCATTGTTAATTGTAGCTACTAATACAAGATCACTATCCCATGATAATTGGCGAGCAAAAGCTTCTATCGTCTGCTCATAGCATTCTGCGGATAATACTTCTTCCAGCAATGCCGTAATCGCCCGATAGTCGGACAATTGAAAAGAACGTACGTCCATCACTCTACACCTTCTATACCCTGTCATATATGCTTCAACTATATATAATACGACAAAAACTTCGATAATCCTCTTTTTATTTACAATTTATTTATTTATTTTGTCTGCTAAATGTTTCCTAATAGTTTTTAGCCTACTTTTACACCACCTTAGGCTCATGCGCATATATTGTGTAATAACTAACGATAGGCATTTACTTTGAAAAATTGATTTGATAAATAAAGGAGTTTTTTAGTATGACTGATTTTTATACATCTTCTTATGAAACATTTGACCGCGTTGGAGATAACTATTACTGCCAATATTGCGGCTGTCAGCATGATGCATCATTTGCGTTCGATCGAGCGCCAAGTCACGGAAGTCATCCCGGTGGCGGCGGACACGGCGGTGGTGGACAGCATGGCGGTGGACATGGTGGACACGGCGGTGGTGGACACGGCGGTGGTGGACAGCATGGCGGTGGACATGGTGGACACGGCGGAGGCGGGCAGCATGGTGGCGGACACGGTGGACATGGCGGTGGAGGACAGCATGGAGGCGGACATGGTGGACACGGTGGAGGCGGTATATTCGGTCCTTGGGGATTTCCGTTGCCATTACCCATCCCAATCCCTATTCCTGTTCCACAACCTTATCCTCAACAACAACCATATGTCACTGTCATTATAAATGGCAACAGGTACACTGTTCCTTATCGCCAAGGCATGTCTATTTATGACGCACTTGCTAGTACAGGAATAGTAGCTTTTACAAATAATTATCAAATTGCTGCTATTGCCGGAATTCCAATCGGTGGTACAATTACTTATCAGCTTTCATTAAATGGTCGCGTTATTCCAACCACAATGCTAAATTATCCGGTTAATGCCTACGATACTATTGAACTTAGACTTGTTAATTTATAACTAAACGTGTGCCTTCATTCAAAATTATATTAAGTATCACTTTATCGATTACGATTAACCCTGTAAAGAAAAATCGCTATCTAATAAAAAACTTGCTCCCGTACAACAACAGATATTTTTATTTCATCTGCCTATTTGTAGGGGAGCATATCAACACGGCGGACCAGTTTCGAGTCCGATTATACGATTTTTAAGTCAAAGTGCCGCACAGGGAATAGCTTTTGACCTCATTTATACGATTTTTAGGACAAACCACAGCATATCCTATCACTTTTGAACTCATTTATACGATATTTAGGACAAACCACCACACATCCTATCACTTTTGAACTCATTTATACGATATTTAGGACAAACCACCACACATCCTATCACTTTGAGACCGTTTATACGATTTTTAGGACAAACCACAGCACATTCAATCACTTTGATCACATTTAAGCCTGTTTTAGAAATAATAGTTGCATCAATTTCTTTTCCGTTTAAACAATAAACGTGCTTCCTTGCACAACAGCTGCTACACTTATTTATCACGATTATTTAGCTTAAAATAGGTTTAGTGTATAATTTTACCAAGTTCATCCAGTCATAAATAGATTCGATGCAAAAAAAATTTAATCAGCACCTGTAATTAACTTCCCTTTGCCAGTCAAAATTTTTAACTGATCATTTTCGTAACCAACTTTGTAGGTAACCTGGTATTTACTGAGTACATAGTCTCCGCTCTTGCGTTCATCTACTGACAAGACGGCGGTAACTACCGCTTCATCGCTTTCTTCCACCGACACATGAATATCATCGATCACAACATTACGGGTATCCAAATATCCACTGCGAAACTTATCATAGTTCGTACCTTCCCGCCATGTTCCGCCAAGAAGTGAATAAGCATATACATAATCGCTATTATTTAAACTGTCGTAAAAGTGCGTAACCAAATATTCCGCTAACGACGCGAGTGATGTCGCTTCTTGTTGTAATTCATCATCGGAGGCAATACTCAAATCTGGCAACATCTCCATCGGTGTTTCTGACCACTCTTCGACCATACTAATAACATTTGTAATCGGAATGCTGAATCCGAACGTTCCTTCTTCCGTTCCAGCAGAATTAATACCAATGACTTCCCCTGTTTTTTGATCAACCAGTGGTCCTCCGCTGTTCCCTTGCGCAATAGGAGCTGAAATTTGATACAAATCTGTATACTGATAGCGACCAATTTCAAAATTCCGACCAATCCCACTAATCATGCCCGTCGTTATCGTATTCTGAAAGCCAAGCGGGCTACCAACAGCCAGTACATTGTCGCCTACTTCCGCTTTAATATGCCGTACTAAAGAAAGTGGCTCCATTCCGACTAGTTCCGGTACACGGACAACCGCAATATCAGTCGTCGTACTGATTCCAATTACTTCACCTACTAATTCACGGGCATCTGCTGTTTTGACTGACACATTACGAGCACCACTAACAACGTGAGCATTTGTAATCAAATCTCCTTTGGAATTGTACAAAAAACCAGATCCTTGATTACCAGCTGCTGTTTCAATCATTACCACTTGCTTTTGCGTTTCAAAAATAATGTCTTTGAGCGACCTTGAATAATCTTTTAGAGCAAGCAACGGTTTTCCAGCTAATTGCGCCGGAACCTCAGCTCGAACGTAGAAAAAGGCTACACTACTTACACTCAAAATAATAACTAGTCCCATGATGGCGATCCACATATAATTTCTCAATTTTATCGTCTCCTATTCCAAGTACCATGTGGCATGATCGACGACAACTTTACATTCTTGCCAAAAAGCACCATATATAGTCGAAGTGAATACCATCTGTTCACCCGCTTCTACAAAGTCAGGCGTAACTTTAGCACTACCACTATCAAGTTCATTACCTTCCAAATCATATACGGTAAATTGTACTTCGATGGTATGAATAGGACGTGTCGCTTGATTGCGTAACAATCCTTCGATCGTCATATTGCCGAATTCATCAAACGTATGTTCAATATGAATCACTTCCACAGCCGCTGTTTGATTAATTAAATCTTCTTCAGCCGCTTTTTGCATCGCTTGCTCAATCCGTTGTTGTTCTGCTTGTTCATATTGACGCTGCGCGTCTACTACTTGTTTGCGTAGTAAATCTAACGCTTTATTTCCTTGAGTAAATTGTAAAGCAACATCAATCGTCTCCAACGCTTTGGAGTAGTTCTTTTTCTTCAATAAATTCGCTGCTTCAGATGATGAAAGTTCTACTAACTTCTCCAGCATACTTTCTTTCAAAACTGCTGCTTCATCACCACCAAGCGTACTTACAGTATGTAGTTGCTCGGTAATCCGCCCTATCGAATTAGTAAATTGCAATTCTCTACTTAGTTTCTGTACTTTTAGCCCAACAGTTAATTCGTCCAATTTGCTTCGCAGTTTAAAATAAAGCGGTTCTTTCCGCCCTGTTAATCTACTGCGCGCTTGGTCCAATTGCTGTTCTGCTTCTACTGTCGACCCCTCTTCAATACTCTGCTCTGCCCCTTGCAGTAATTCTTCTAGTTCGATGGCATGATAAAGTACTTCCTCATCTGCAAGCAAAGCAGCAAATTGAGGACGATGGTTAGATGCTTGATGTAATAAGATCAGTGCCTCATCATATTCGCCAGCTAACGCCTTCGTTCTTGCATCTTGTTGCAACTTTAGTACTCTATTGTTAACTTCAACTTCATGCTGATAATAATAAAATAATGCTGCTACCGCGACAAGCGTTACGGTTAGTAATAAGGATAGTATAATTCCAATTGCTAATTTATTTTTTCTCGGTGTAGTGGACGTTGTTTGTTCCACAATACGACGTTCTGCCGACTCACCACTTATCCATTGTGCTTGGCTAGCTGCATGTTCTTGCATGGAAAATTGCATTTCTGCAAGTGCATGCTGTTCGATGATAGCCGCTGCCTCTTGCTCATTTAATGGCTCCAACGGCTGTCCACAATGGCTGCAGTAGTTTGCATCAGCTGCGTAATATCTTTCGCAATGACGACAATGCACGAATTTCTAGCCTCCAGCCATAATAATCTCTCTTTTTTCCCTCTTCTTCTATTCTATTCTATAACATTGTACACAGAAGCGCCATTTCAATTTCGAAGGTACGTTTTACCTATCACTTATTTACAGTACAAAAAAAATGATCTCATCGTATGCACAGCATCCATTGATATAGAAGCGATCTATCTGTGCATTATGAGATCATAGCAATCATTTATAGTAGGTATCTATTGTTATTTATGTCTGTAGCGTATATGTAGGAAGCATCCCCCGATATACACCAGGCACTGAATCATCAATCACGATTGCGCCTAGTTGTTTCGCATAAAAATCTACTGGACCCGCTCCACCAATAATGGCGTAGCCATAACCTACATCGCGCATCGCGTGCATGCAAGCAATTAGCAAAGCTTTGCCAACACCTTGCCCTCTCGTTTCCTCAGCTACGCCAGTAGGTCCAAAAAAACCACGTAATGTACTGTCATAGCAAGCAAAACCAAGCAATTTACTACGCTCTGTATCCGTAGGTTCTGTCGTAGCGATAATACAAGAAACAGGAAGACGTGCGAATGCTACTTCTACTTCACTTTCCCAGTATTCACTGAAATGTTCTTTGGCCCAGCCGCACACTGCTTTCATCTCTGGACCTAATGCTGTACGAATAACAATGCCCTTCTGCTTCATTTCTTCTAACACTGGTGCAAGTGGAGGCAATTCATATAACTTGACTAACATATCTGGCATACTCATTTTCTCCTTAGCACATGTTTTTGTAAGCGTTTTATTCATATTACTTCCATCAGTGTAGCATATTTAATTTTTCTAGCATGTATCGTTTCACATCATCAGCCAAATCAGCACGCTCTAATGCAAAATCAATCGTTGCTTGTACAAAGCCCAGTTTATCTCCAACATCATGTCTTACACCGTCAAATCGATACGCTAATAGTCGATTAAGTTCATATAAACTATCCGTTAATTGAATTTCCCCTGCCTTACCCGGTGTTGCCTTTTCTAATATGTCAAAAATAGATGGATCGAGTACATACCGCCCGACTACCGCATAATTCGATGGTGCAGTTCCATGAGCTGGTTTTTCGATAATAGAATGTACGGTTTCTACTTGCTGATTACCTCTAATATCTACGATGCCATACCGATAAGCATGTTCAGGTGGTACCTCCATAACGGCTACGATTGATGTTTGTTGCTCCTTATATACTTCCATCATACTTTGTAAACAAGGCTGTTTTGCCGTTAATATATCGTCCCCTAATAGAACAGCAAATGGCTCATTACCAATAAAACGACGACCACATAATACAGCATGTCCAAGACCTAAAGGTTCTTTTTGCCTAACATAATAAATATCTGCCAAGTGCGAAATACTTTGAACTAGCTCTAACATTTCTTCATTACCACGCTGTTCAAGCTCCATTTCTAACTCTACCGATTTATCAAAATGATCTTCGATTGCTCGCTTATGGCGACCACTAATTATAACGATGCTTTCTATCCCTGAATTTACGGCTTCCTCCACAATATATTGAATTGCCGGCTTATCTATAATAGGTAGCATTTCTTTCGGTTGTGCTTTTGTAGCTGGCAAAAAACGCGTCCCTAAACCTCCAGCTGGAATAATCGCTTTGCGAATAATTGATTTTGACTGCATGTCCGTTCACCTCATCACTTAAATTCAATCCATTATATACCAAGATGTCGCATTTTTAAAACAAAAGATCTAAAATCACCCTATATATCGTCAATTGGTTATGTTACTATTGTTTATTGACTCCACTGCAAAGCATGATATTAAGGAAGTGAATATATGAGCATAGCTAAAAAAATTATACCTGCGCAGCAATCTTTAGGCCCACAGTTTAACTTATTTTTATTAACGTGGCCTATTTTTATTGAACTCTTTTTATTTATGTTTATGGGAATTGCGGATACGCTAATGATTAGCGCTATATCGGATAATGCCGTGTCTGGCATTGGTGCTGCCAATCAATTTATGGTCATCGCTATACTTATATTAGAAGTAGTCGGTAATGGAGCCTCGATTGTCGTTGCTCAATATATCGGTGCCCGTAACTACAAAAGTGCGAGCAAAATTGCAGCACTAGCCATTACTTTGAATCTGGTCATCGGCTTAATCATTAGTATAGCATTTGTTTTCTTTCATTCTTTTATGCTACAGGCTCTTAATTTACAAGGAGAAGTGCTAGCCTATGCCGAAAGCTACCTAGCTATCGTTGGTGGGATGATTTTTCTACAAGCCATTATCAATGCTTTATCTGCTATTATTCGAGTCTTTGGCTTTACAAAACAAGCGATGCTCGTTTCCCTTGGTATGAATATCGTTCATATTATCGGGAATTATGTGTTGATCTTTGGAAAATTCGGTTTCCCAGCATTAGCAGTCGAAGGAGCAGCCATCTCTTCCGTAGTTAGCCGCTTGCTTGCGGTTATCTTCTTCGTATGGTTACTATTTAAAATATTGCCTGTCAAAATAAAGTGGAAATACTTTTGGTCACTATCTGGAGAGTATGTCCGCAAAATATTAAAAATCGGCATACCGTCTGCCTTTGAACAAGTGATGTATAACGGCTGTCAGCTCATCTTTTTATACTTTATTACCTTTTTAGGAGATCAGGCACTAGCTGCCAAAAACTATGTAAGTAACATTGCAAGTATATCGATTAACGTCTCTATTGCCATTGGAATGGGAACATCGATTATCGTTGGACGATTAATTGGAGCAGGAGAGAAAACAGCTGCTTACTATCGTGTGTGGAAAAGTACTATTTTGTCCTTCGGTATCTCACTGCTAACGATTAGTTTATTAGCGATCTTCCGTTATCCGCTTATGGGCATATTTACCGATGATCCGGAGATTATTGCGCTTGGAGCACAAGTTATTTTACTAAGCTTCGTATTAGATACAGGGCGTGCGCTCAACATTGTATTAGTAAACAGTTTACGAGCTAGTGGCGATGCCAAATTCCCACTCTATATCGGATTTTTCACGATGGTTTGTATGAGCTTACCTTTAGGTTGGTATTTAGCCATTACGTTAGATTTAGGCTTAGCTGGTATATGGCTCGCTATAGCCGCTGATGAATGGTTACGAGCATTCATTATGTTTCTCCGCTGGCGTAGTCGAAAGTGGGAAAAACATGCCCTTGTGACTGCCCAAGATAAGCGTCCTAATTATACGTATGAAGAAGCAACTATGTAACAAAACGAGCCGCTTGCAGCTATCTAATATGATGCTACTGGCGGCACGTTTTTCAGCTTATTCTACTAAAAATGTTTGATACGTCTTCATCAAAGACTGATACTTATCATCTTCTTGTAATTTTCTCACGAATTTATCCCAATCTGTAAGTGACAATGCACCCATAATGACTTTAATTTTCGTCTGATTAATTTGTTCATCTAAGTCTAGTTTATCTTTTAGTTGCTCAACGTCCAAACGTTTTTCTAGTGCAAGGTCCAGTCTATTCTCTACTACTAATGATTGTCGTTGTTTCTCGACTGTGGCATAACGCTTTGCTGTACTTTGTTCGTAATGAGACATATTTACCTTTGTAGAGCCAACAATAGTTGTAGCCAACTCCCGCTTCTGCTTCGCTACCTTCTCATCTTTGGTCACTTGATGCAAATAGTCTAAAACTTGCAAACTAGCATTTGTTTCTCTAAAACCTGACCAATATGGTACAAAATATATTCCTTCATAAGAAAGTGAGCTAGCCGTTACTTCTTGTGCAAGTGGCTCTCGTTTTAACGAAACAAGGGGCAGTAGCTCATCAGTTTTTTTCTTTTCTCCTAACTCTTGCTCCAGCTGCGCAGCCTCATCAAAAGTAAGAGCAGCGACCGTCGCCGTACCATCAGCAAACCGCTGATGACTTGCTTCTGGCGTCAATACAGCGAACTCTGGATCGAGTAATCCTTCCTGATACAATGTTTGTAACCACTCCAACGCAGCTCGATTACTTGATGCCAACGTTAGGTCAGTCAACTTACCATTTTCCCACTTATACCGTGACGGTGTTTCGTTGAATATATGTTCTACAAACGACAACGATCCTAACTCATAAGGCGTAACAAATCCAGTTAATCCCACCTTATCTTTGGCACTATTATTTTTAAGAACGATGTATAATTCCTCCATTGTAGTAGGGACAGCAAAGTTATATGTATCTAACAATGTTTGTCGTAATACCGGAAACGGTCCATCCACTGCCGATGTTAATTTAGGCACTCCTAACAAATCGCCATAACTTAATTTCACATGCTCCATCACCTGTTTTGGTAATGTGCGTAACTGTTTATAATTGTTAATATACGGTGTTAACGTAGTAGTAAATACGTCTAAAGAAACGCCACTTATCGAGGATGTAAACAACTGGAGTGTGGACATATCTCCTGCCGCCATTTTAATAAACAACTTGTCCTTATAAGATTGTTGTGGCACTTCCTCTATCGTAGTGACGGTATTCGTCTGCATATTCATATCTTTTACTAGATCATTTAACACAGAGACATATTTGTGATCCTCACTTAATGTGCTAGTCGGAATCATTATTCTCAATGCAACAGCTTCCATAGTTATCAATTCAATTGTCTGTTGTTTAGACTGCCATATTACTTTGTTTCCATCTAACTTGGCAATATAGCGAAGCGGAATATACATTTTCCCTTGTTTAGTTGTTATTTTTGTTGGCATACTCATCGTTTTTCCATTAAAAATAATGTCACTACTATTTTCAGTAAATACAATCGTTTTATTCGTTTTTCTGGCCGTTATCCGTTGTTGAACATCATCTACTATTATCTGATAATCAAGTGCGCTGAGAAAACTGGACAGCTCCACCATAGTTACATTGCGCTGTATGTACATATCAGCTACTTTTTGTAATTTAGCTCCATTTAATGTTACAGTTAGCTGCTTACTCAAACTTGCTGCATCGACTTGTTGCGATGGTATAGAAGCTATACTAGCTGGAAATAACAATGCAATAATGACACTTAGCGTTATGATGATCCTATACTTTCCTTTCATATTACTCCCCCTCGACTTCTTCCTATTCATGACATCCATTGCTCAAACAAATCGTTCATTAACTATCTCGTTGCGGCAATTCAAACGCTTCTGCGAGCAATCGAAAAGAACGATGTCTACTATATTTATCTGTAATCATATTCAAAATCATAATTTCATCTACCATCGCTTGACTAGCAAGCTCCGTTAATTTCTTTTTGACCGTTTCTACACTACCAATAACAAATCGTTCTAAATTTTCAGCACGCACCATCTTTTCTTGTTGTGTATACACATGTGCATTCGCCTCATCTAACGTTGGTGGAGATGGCTTAAAGTTACCCGTTCCCCATCTTGTCCACTGCAATATGCCTGGTTCTGCAAGATAAGCAGCTTGTTCATCTGTATCGGCAGCAATGACAATAATCGCCAATATACTTTTAGGCTGTGGAAATGCAGCGGAAGGCTGGAATTGTTCTCGATATTGTCGCAGCATAGGTACAGCTAAATGTGGACTTATATGAGCAGCAAAAGCAAAACCTAAACCATATTCTGCTGCAAACTGCATACCACCATTACTCGAACCAAGCATATACATATCCGGTACAAGTGATGAATCTGGCGAAGCACTAATCGCTTGAAAAGGATGTTCTTGAGGAAAATTGCGATGAAAATAACCTAATAATTCCGCAAACTGCTCTGGAAAATCATATGTAGTCACTGCTTCTCTCGAACGTCGTAACGCTAAAGCAGTAACACCATCCGTACCAGGTGCTCGACCTATACCAAGATCAATTCGTCCTGGGTGTAACGCTTCCAACAATGAAAAATTTTCGGCAACTTTGAGTGGACTATGATTCGGTAACATAATCCCGCCAGAACCAATCCGAATATGTTTCGTCAATGCAGCGACATGCGCGCCTAACAAATCTGGAGATGTACTCATCTGATATTTGGCATTATGATGCTCAGCAAACCAATACCTCGTATATCCTAACCGATCCGCTAACTGCGCTAATTCCGTACTATTTTGCAACGTTTCTGTTGCCGACTCTTCATTAAACATCGTTGCCAAATCAAGAATGGATAATTGTAATGGTGCTACATTTGTCACTTACTTCGCCTCCTATTTAAAACAACATCTAAAATTGTAATGAATGATTATGTAATAGCTTACCATAATAAGGTTAGATAAAAAAACTTAACCAATATCCATGCTCATGACATCCAAAAATATTAAACAATATGTACAATAAAGTGAACATTTTGTAACATGGATTGACAAAACCCTTTTTATTTGTAATAATTATAAACAAGTAATAAATACAAATTGTTTGTTTTTCAGTAAACAACCTCATAGTTTTGTAACATCAGGTTATACTATTCAATAACAAGCATATAGGAAGGAAGATTGTAATGACACTACACAATGAACTGAACAAACAAATCGCAAATTGGAGCTTATTGTACATTAAACTACACAACTACCACTGGTACGTAAAAGGTTCTCAGTTCTTTACATTGCATGAAAAATTCCAACAACTATACGAAGAAGCTGCACTACATGTAGACGAAATCGCAGAACGATTGCTAGCTATTAATGGACAACCACTTGGCAGAATGAGTGATTACTTAGCACAATCCAGCATCAAAGAAGCGAGCAACGAAGAAAATGCATCTGAAATGGTTGATCAATTGATTGCCGACTTCACAACAGTGATCGGGGAACTAAAAGCTGCGATGGCTACTGCTAATGAAGCAGATGACGAAATAACAGCGGACATGTTACTAGCTATTCATACGTCACTTGAAAAACATGTATGGATGTTGCGTGCATTCAATTCATAAATAATTAAAATAAAGTTTAGAAGTGAGTTACTATAAAAACCATCCATTCCCAAATAATAGTTTGGAGATGGATGGTTTTTGTTTCATCTATAAGTGCGTGCGAATCATATTGTCTTTTATCTTTGAATCAAGCTAATATCGAGCGTACATTGTGAAGTATAGTAAACATAAACTCACTTTCTTCCATAACGTGCCCTACGATTTTAAGTTTCCTAGTTTTCACATCCAAACTTTTAAATTGATTTGTAAGGACAACACCCGTAAATGGCAGACCATCTGGAAGTGGAACTTCGAATGGATAGTCTTTCACTTGTTTGGTAATCGGACAAACAACTGCAAAGCCAGTTATACTATTAAAGTTAAAATCAGACAAAACAATAGCAGGACGATGCCCCATCTGCTCATTACCAGCTTGTGGATCAAAATCTAGCCAAACTAAACTTCCGCGACTTGGAATGCTCAAATGAGTTCGTCTCCTTCTATCCCCAAATCTACTTCCTCATGTCTTATATCTGGTTTTACTTGAGATAACAAGTGGTTTAAATGAGCTCGCAACTCTTTTTGAGTATCTGTTGATGGTGATAATGGTCGAAGTAACAGTTCATTTTCTGTTGTTACTATAATTTCAATTTCTGATCCCTCAGATAAATTGAGACGTTTAAGAATCTGATTGGGAATACGTATCGCATTGCTATTTCCCCATTTACTAAGCGTAGCTGTCGTCATCAACATCACTTCCTTATCGTTGTTCTGATGACTCAATTATACCTCATCCCTTCTAGTATGTATATCCTTAGTATATACATACCTACAAAATAATACTTACTAAATTTTTATTCTCATTCAAAAGAGTAATACTGACGATGCTTGACGCTTAAAGCTTTAGCACATTCACTTAAATATCACTTTTAATATACCTTTATACAATTAATTATTCCAAATAAAACTGTCGTATTTGTTCTAATTTTGCTTGTGTCAAACCAAACTCTTCTTCCAGAAATGCTGCCGTACTACAATACACTTCATCAATAACATTAAATATAGCGTTTAAATACATTGGTCTTAATCTGAGTACGTCCAGCAAATTTTCTATTTTTTCCTCTGGAAGTATCCCTTCTAATTGTTCTCTCCATTGTTCAAACATCGGTTCTAACGTGATATTCGAAATAAGATAATCTTCTATTATTGTTTCTCTACATACACCCAATGCTAGATAAATAAAAGCGGAACCAATTCCCGTTCTATCCCTACCAGCAGTGCAATGATGAAGAAGACCAGCATTATTGCCATCTGCAAATAACTCCATTAACTTTTTAAAAGATGGATTATTAAATGCCATCTCTACATACATTTCTGCAAATATTTCGGGAGTAATATTTTCAAATTCCCCTGATAAAATAAGTTCACCTAAATCCATGGATACTCCAGTCATAGCAGGTATGCGAATATTAGTTACCCCTGAAAAGCATGGATCAGGCTTGGAAGCTGCTTCATCATCACTCCGATAATCAAATATAGTTTTAATACCCAGCGTTTTAAATAATCGCCGATCTGCTATCGTCATACCCGTTAATTCAGCCGAACGATATAAACGTCCATACTTTACGGTGCGACAATCTTTTGTCTTATAACCACCCATGTCCCGAAAATTATACACGCCTTCAAAAGGTAAAATATTAACCGTCATCTCAACCCACACCTTTACTCTCTTTTTCTCAGAAACTGCCAACGCTCTTGTGAGCTTATTTCAAAAAACTAGCTAGTCCTATAAAAAATAATTAAAGCTATTAATCTCACAAAAACATCGAACATATGCTAATCTATGAAAAAATAAGAGATTTGGTTAACGTTTTATTGGAATTAATGCAAACGCCTCTCAAAAATATCTTTTAATTCTTGATCATATTTTAAACATTTCTGTGCAACATTAAAGTTCTGAATTTCATTATTTAGATAAGTAAGGAGTAGAGAGAGCTTGCTATACTCAAATATTACAGTATATAGAAACATTTCGTAGTTCATTTGAAAACTCCATTTATATTGTACTAATTTGTGTTGGCTTGTACCCTATCGTTCTTGCAGTTGAAAAAAAGTTGACTACTAAAAAATCTCAGAAATTAGATTCTCGTACGTCATTTATATAATATTTTCTTCAAAGTCTATTACATATTATGCAAAAATTTGTGTTACTTTAACTCATGAATCGTAATTATTAATTATTTAACGGCATCATGAAGGACACAACCATCAAGATCAAACGTATCAACAGACGTGATTTGAATGAACCATATTATTTAAAAAAGAAACCTTTGATTTTTCAATTTAGCAGTGAAGGAGAATAACCAAATGACTCAAATGAGTTTAGAAGAATTCAAACAAAGAATGCAAGATGAACAATTTAGCCCAGGCTGGGAAGCAATCGAAACAGAGTTTGTACGTATATACGGAGAGATACAACCAGCACATTACGGCACTAATATGCTATCACGTGCTATGTTTGGCGGCGATCAATATTTGGATGGTTATTCCATCTACACTTCCGAAAAGGGCTATAAGCATATCGTTACTTTTGGTATGACAGAATTATATGCGGACGAAAAAGCATTTGGTGGCGAGTGGAATCGCTGGGGATATGAAATGACTTTCAAATTAAAAGAAGAAGATAATGAAAACTGCATGTGGGTGCTAGATATGTTATCTAATCTTGCAAGATATACAAATACACAAGAAAGATATCTAGAACCTTTCCAGTATATTTCTGGCAACGGCACATCCATTCATACTGGCACAGAATCGAGCATTACAGCACTCTTTTGTATACGGGATACAGAAGCGAACACGCTAGACACCGTTTATGGAAGAACTGATTTCGTTCAACTCGTCGGCATTACGGAGCAAGAACTAAACGTGTTGATAGCAGATTCTAGCAAGGGAGCAGCACTTTTTGAATTAATAAAGCAAGATAATCCAGACTTAGTGACAGATATGAAGCGAACTAAATCTTATTTTTAATCTGTTTACAGGCAATTAGCTTGGTGTAAGAGGGTGGGGTTTTCTAACTACCCTCTCAAAGCTAAACACCATTACTAAACAGCGTATATATGCTATATGTACGCTGTTTTTACATACGTTTGCATCCCATTTACCATTAACAATCAAAATTGCATCGGGAACTGTTGTACGATTCCACTTGTCATAACATCTGCCATCCCCAACGCCTGCGCTTGAATTGGATCGGCTAACGCAACATTTCGTGTATAATCCTGTGCAATGCGACTGGTAACTTCCTCAGTAAGAAGTCCCAGATGCTCATATAACATATGTCGCCACTGTTCTACAGACCAATATGGATTTATTTTACTAAGAAAAACGGCAATCTGGTCAGCATTTGCATACCAACGTTTTGTAGCATTTTGAGCAGCTTGAGTGTTTCCAGCTTTTAAGTTAGTAACTAGCTCTGCGGCAATAGTAAGATGTTCTGTTAGCAATTTCGCAAATTCCGATGCTATAACCGGTCCATAAATAGGTGCTAGAGCAGCAGCAAAATCATCAGGATTGCGCAACAGTCGTTCTGTTGTTGGCTTTACATCTGCGAGACCGTCGACAATACTGTTTACTGTAAGCCTCGTCCAAAACACATGCTGTTCCCACAACGCTCTTAAGTTTCTATTTAGCTCGACACTCGCTGTAGTCCAATTTCTGTAATAATGATTTAGGGCAAAATTATACATACACACAACACTCCATTACAGTTTTAACCAGTATATTAATAAAGCTTCTTCTGTGTGCATTCGTCTACTTCGCTCGTCTAAAATTATATTTATTGTTGAACTAACTGCAAAAAACTTCTGATCTCAAATCCTCACACATTTTCTATTTAAGCATCTTTCTGCTCCATACTCATTGCTTCATTTAAGTCAAAGTGATTGAGCAATGCCCGCACTTCATTCGTTGACTTGGTGCTCATCAATTGATGTCGAAGCTCAGCTGCCCCGCGAAATCCTTTAACATATATTTTGAAAAAACGATGAAGCCCTGACATAGCACGTGGCAACTCTTCGATATATTGATCATGAAGATCAAGGTGTAATTTTAATAGCTCCATATATTCAATAGGACTGTGTTCTTTGGGTTCATTTTCAAAAGCAAACACATTATTAAATACGCCACGTCCAATCATAATACCATCTATACCGTATTGCTCTGCTAGTTTTAGACCTGTTGCTCGGTCAGGAATATCGCCATTAATAGTGAGTAGTGTGTCGGGTGCTATTTGATCACGCAATTGTTTAATTTCTGGAATTAACTCCCAATGTGCATCCACTCGACTCATTTCTTCTCTAGTACGTAAATGAATGGATAGGTTCGCAATATCCTGTTTCAATAGATGTGTTAGCCATTCTCGCCACTCATTAATTGCTGTATAACCCAGCCTTGTTTTTACACTTACCGGCAATCCGCCCGCTTTTGCTGCTTGAATAATTTCTGCTGCCACAGCAGGGTAAAGAATCAATCCACTCCCCTTCCCTCTCGATGCCACATTAGGAACAGGACAGCCCATATTAATATCTATACCTTTGAATCCCATCTCTTTCATACCTAAACTCGTTTGTCTAAAATATTCCGGTTTATCTCCCCATATATGTGCCACCATTGGCTGCTCATCTTCTGTAAACAGCAATCGTCCACGCACGCTTTTCAGCCCATCTGGATGACAATAGCTCTCCGTATTTGTAAACTCTGTAAAATAAACATCCGGCCTACCTGCTTGACTCACCACATGACGAAAAACAACATCCGTCACACCTTCCATCGGTGCCAGCACAAAAAATGGTTTGGGCAAATCACGCCAAAAATTATCTGTCAACTTTCACTCATACCCTCTCGTTATAAAATCTTACCTTCATTTTACCAATATTCTGTTTATCTATGTTCCCACAAAAAAATCCTTCATTTTGGTTGGCGGTACTAACCTATCCAAATTCATTACAAAGGATTATAGCATAAATAATATTACATGAAAAAAATTTCATAAGAGTACTTTTATAATAACTTATTAAAAAAGCAATAACTATGTCTGCATCATCTACGATCATTTCCGACTTTGTCCTTAACATTACAGCATAGTTATGATAAGCTTTAATCTTATATGAAAAGAGGACGTGAATAATCGATGATAAACATAACGATACCAGAACCTAATGTGACAATTACAAAAGAAAGTAATCCCGAAGAAAGCCATATTTATGGCTTTACAGCATTTCATTTGATTACAAGAGAAAAAGGCGGTTTCTTTGCTTTTTACAATGACAAAGATGAACTGCTTTTTGTAGGAAAAGCTCGTAAGCTTAGACCTCGAATAAAAAAACATTTTGAGGACTCCGTTTCTGTCATGAAAAACCATCGAAATGAAGTAAAAAAAATTGAAGTTTATGAAATTGAAGACCCTGTAGATCGTGAAATTTATGAAACGTATATGATTAATAAGTTCAAAGCGAAATATAATATTGAAAAAGTATTTTATAAATCTTAATCCAAAATAGAGAGCATGGCGATGGAGTTAACATCATCATGCTCTCTATACTTGCTACGATTAAAATTTGGTTATCCTTCGCTTCCCGAGGCTCCAGTTATAAACCGATTACGATATTCTGTAGGCGTGATGCCGACTTGTGCTTTGAATACCCGGATGAATGTAGACCGATTACCATAGCCTGTCGCCTCCGCTACCTCATGAATTTTTAGATGATGGTTGTCTAGCAATTCTTTCGCCTTTGTAATCCGTACGTTACTCAAATATTGCAAAAACGTTTTATTCGTTTCTTTTTTAATCATTTGCCCAAAGTAAGATGGATTCATATTAAACTGCTCTGCTACACTTTCCAAGCTTAAATGTTGTGCTGCATATTCAGTTTCCATATACGTAATAATGGCTTCCATAAATGCTGACTTCGTTTTTTGTTTTTGCGATGATAATGATTGAATGAGTTCTGCTGCACTAGTAAGTAGTAATTGTTCTAACTCCATCATCGTTAATGATTGGTTGGTCATACTTGTTGCATAAAACTCTTGAGCAATAATCGTTTCTCTGTTTAAATTCAAATCAAATATAATCGCCTCTAACTCCATAAAAACCGAGTAGTAATAATAGTAAATGCGATTCAAACACTCATCCAGATAGGCATGTTTACTAATCCATTCTCCAAAAAGGCGGATAGCAGCAGCTGCTTTTTGTTCATCATGCGCTCGAATATGTTGCACAATCGAATCCTTTAGACCAATCCATTCATCTTCCAACAAAGATAATTCGTTAAATAATTGCAATTCACTAAAACGGATTAAACTGCCATTACCACTCACGATGCGGTAATGTAACGCTGTCTGAGATTCCCGATAAGACGTTGCAATTTGCTGAAAGGTAGCATAACGATTACCGACACCAATGGTCCAATTATATTTCAAATATAGCTTCAACTGTTGCCGTAAAACGTCCATTAATTCATAAAAGCGGTTGGGCTCTGGATAGCCATAACTGCCACTAAATACGAGGGCGAACGATATTTCATTCACAAAAACCGATTCAAATTGATAGCCTTCATAAGCTACCGTCTCTTCTGCAATATTAACTGCTGCAAATACGAGTAGCCCCTTGTCATGCTCCGTTAACTCGTTTAGTTCATCACAGTGACAACTCACCACTTGAAATATTTCTGCTGTGAGATCAAGTCGAAGTTTTATATATTCTTGACTGACATACTTATTTCCTTTCACAATATCGAGCAAGCCTTTATTTTTAATAACAGCATAGTTTTCTTGCATAATTTTTCCGTACTGCTCCGTATATTCCATCATCCAACTAAACGCGTATTGCAATTGATCCCCTTGTGTATCTTGTTGTTGCTCTGTAGGCAGCTTTTCATTCAAACGTGCTAGCATAACATCGAATGGTCGATAAAAACGTTTCGTCAAATACATAGAAACAAAGATACCAAATAAAATCACAACAATCGTTAATAGCAACGTTACATTCGTAATAAACTGCATTGGTGCAAACAGCCATTTCCGCGGTACGATCACTCCATATTCCCACAGATTATAACGCGACTGTACTTTGGAAATAAAATAGTGCCGTTCTGGATGATCCTGTTCCAAATAAGTGTTAATATCCATGTCCTTCGCTTGTGTATAAATTAGTTGTTTTTGCTCATCAGCTATCGTAATAGCAAGCGGATATTCACTCTCCAAATTGTTAAACAAACTGCTCAATCGATCCAATCTAATATTAATAAGTAGCATCGCATCGTTCACATTTCCATCGTTGGTCAAATGGCGATAAAAACTAAACACTTCTTGTTCTGTCGGATAACCACTTATATAATGGGATTCTGTTAATCGTTTTCCTAGCCAACCACTACTCGGCAAATCACTTGCCATTATTTCCTCCACTAATTGTCTATCTTCATAATCGGCAAGTAATTTTGTAAATTTACTCATTACTACTTGCTGTGCATCTGGAATATATAACGACATCGTAATCAAATTACCGTGTATTTTTTCTTCACTAGCTAACTTGTCATACATTTTTTTCAGTGCCGTTTGATATTCTTCTTCGGATGCATAGAGATCGTTTTTCAGCAAAAATATAAATTGTTTTACTTCTTTATCTTCTAAAATTTTAATAGAAGAACGATCCATCTCTTTGAACATCGTATCCAATTGATTTTCAATTTGTGAAAGTAATGAAGCATTAATACCAACGAGCTGCATTCGCAAATTGTTAGAAAACGTAAAGTAAAGCGGTACGATAAGCAAAACAATAACAAGTAGAACGACAATAGCAAAATAAATTGGTAGTCTACTACGGATGAATCGTTGATAAAACCATTGTTGAAGAGTACCCATTTGTCTATTCCACCTTTGCACGACATTATTGATTAGCTCCAATCGCATCGCTCATCTCTTGCATGGCTTGTTCACCACCAGAACTTTTCCACTTTTCCAAAAATTCCGCAAATCCACTGTCTACCCCCAATTGCCCACGAATAATTTTGTTGAAATACTCATCGTATAACTGCTCCGAATTCGTTTTGAAAGCGATCCACTCTGGAGTAGTAATATGATAGGCAGCCGAATAGACTAAATGTTTTGTTAGCTGCTCCAAGTTTTCATTTACTTTTGCTGAAAAGTGGGGGATCGACTGATCTCTTAGTTGCAAATATGGCTCCTCCGTCATTCGTGACCAACTGACAATGCCCCAATTTAGTTCATGCGGAGCGCCTGCTGTAGCAGAATGAAACCCAATATCTTTGCCTCTTTCTTCTAAAATTAATTGTTTTTTCCCATCCACCTCTTTATAATGGACATCCGGAACACCGTACAACGTTAACTGCTCCCCTTCTTCTGACAACAAATAATTAAGTAATTCGGCAGCGGCACGAGGGTTCTTTGCTCGATCTGTAATAACGGTATATCCCCAATATCCGGAACCAACACTATAGCCACGCTTACCAGTCGGTCCGGCGGGAGCCGCCAAAATCGCCAGTTCCGCTTGTCGAATGCTGCGCTGTAACTGCTCCTCTTTTTTAATTAACTCTTCAAAATTAGGATTATCTATCATTACTCCCGTACGCCCTTCAATAAAGCGAGGTCTAATCTGTACATTAGAACTTGCCGACAACGTATCTGGATGAATTAACTTTTGATCGTATAACTTTTTCACATAAGCTAACGCTTCCTTCACTTCCGGTTGAATGGCCCAATATTCATAGTGATCGCCAACTTGCAAAAACCCCGTACTACGAGCATCTACCGGAATTCCCCACGCCCCCATTAGTTGTTTAACGATCGAGGTGAGTCCATTAGCAATAATCCCATACGAATCATGAAGCTGATTACCATCGGGATCGCCTTTTTTGAAAGCAATTAAAACCTGCTCTAGCTCCGCTAATGTTTCTGGATTATCTAAGTGAAGCGCTTTCAACCAATCTTGACGAATGATCAGCACATGTTGCCCTGGACTGTTCATTGGTAGTTCATCTTGTATCGGTAAACCATAAAAATTTCCGTTAATCTTCAAATCAGATAGTCTCTTATCCGCTAATACTTGCTGTAAATAAGGCAACCCTTTCGTCAGTTCTTCTGTAAGTGGGACAAGCTTTCCATCACGAATCCATTTGTTCATTCTACCATAATTATCACTATCTACAATGGTAATAACATCAGGATAATCGCCAGCTGCAATAAGCACATCTATTTGTGAATCATCCCAAACACCAGTATTAATTTCAATATCTAACTTAATTTGTTGCTCCATATATTGAAGCACTCGATCATCATGCAATTGATAATCTTGTCGGTCAAAGCTATATATACTTATCTTTTCTAGTTGTTCCTGATTGCTATACGTTTCTACAGAAGTACAAGCGGTTAGTGCTAATATTGCTAAACAATATAGTGCTAGTCTACGTGTAAATTCACTCATCCGTTTTCTAGTCATCAGCTATCCCCTTTAATTAGCACCTTCTCTTTTCTATATAGTACCACCAGAAATAGGAAAGTGCGATCAAGAAAATATTATTTTCTCAATCGCCACATTTCCAAATTCTATTTTTTCTTATAAAAAATAGCTTTTATTACTCACTTTAATCGTTTCAATACAAAGTTCACTAATCATCGGCGACTAGCGGACAATACCCCAGTTCAACTATTTTCATAAAAAGTTTAATCATTTTCTCAATGATGTTCCTCAATTTCATTAGGAATCCTTTGAAATTGAGAATCGCAACGTACTTCCTGTTTAATTTTACAAGTTCTTCTTCGTTTGATATTGACCGTACAATTGACCACAAGCCGCATCTATATCTATACCAAATTGACTTCTAATCGTGACATGAATGCCTGCCGATTGAAGTTCTTTATAAAACATTTGAACTTTTTCTTCATCCGTTTCCTCATAGTGCTCAGGAGCATCAACGGTTGGATTGTACCGTATAAGGTTTACATGATACAAGTGTCCCCATTGACCTCGATTTTGAAGTAATTTAGCTACGGCCATCGCATGATCAATAGAATCATTTACTCCACGTAACATAATATAAGCGATGTACACTTTTCTGCCTGTTACTTGAATATGCTCATCTAGCGTTGTCAATACTTCATCAAGAGGAAACTTATCATTTATAGGCATCAAGTTACTCCGTTGCTCATTAAACGGCGAATGTAAAGAGAAAGTGAGATTGACCTGTGGAAAATCGCTTGTCATTTTTTTGATATTAGGTATAATACCGACTGTAGAGACTGTGATTCTTCGGGGGCTTAAGCCGAACAAGCTAGAATCAGTGAGTATTTTTAATGCACCGAATACCTGTTGATTTGCAAGTGCTTCGCCCATCCCCATAAAAGCAATACTATCAAGTGAATGACCATTCAAGTAAAAATATAAAAGTTGGTCTGTTATCTCGTCAGCAGTAAGGTTTCGTTTTAGTCCAATTGCTCCAGTAGCACAAAACTGACAACCAAGTCCACATCCACATTGCGAGGAAATACAAAATGATTCCCATCCTGCTCGATATTTCATTCCTACTGATTCCACCCGATTATTACCAGATATTTCAAAAAGAACTTTTCTAACTTGTTGGGATGATTGTTCAAATACCGGCTTGATACTCAGGACATTTTCTCCAAATTCCTTTTTCAATTCGTCCCGTACATTTTTTGGTAATGCAGTCATTTGCTCAAATGCATTAATACGCTGCTTAAATATAGCATTTGTAATTTGTTTGAACCTATAGTTTGGTTGTCCTATATCTGTTAAAAATTGTTGTATCCTTTCGTATTTGGTCTTCTTATTCATAAACTTCATTTTTATTTTCCTCCAATTATTGGTCTACTAAGATCCCATGATTTCTAATTTTAGTAGCCTGATTTCAATGATGTTCTGGTCAAAAGTCTCACTTCAGAAAAGACATTTCCTTTTAAAAAAACAAAAAGGCACCGGATAAAACCGGTGCCTAGTACTTACAGAGTATTTGATTAAAATTCATATAACCATTTAGCGATTTATAAATTCTAAAAGGAGAATACCCAAAGCTTCCGGTAGCTATTTTCGATATGAAATTTACTTAAAAAAGGGCAGACTGGTCCCGTTACAAGCAAATCTCCAAGTAGCATATATGACTTTGTATCTTTTTCTAATTCTACGTTTACGAAAATAGCCTCCATCACTTTACCTCCGTTCTTACTTAATAGTTCATTACTTTACTCTCTACAAACTGCTTACTGTTTTTCTGCCTTTTTGTGACTTAGCCTCAATATAATCATCATAGTTACCGTTATATAAATTAGCTCCTGTTGGAGTGAGTTCTAACATTTTGTTAGCTAACTTATTAAGAAAATAACGGTCGTGAGAAATAAATAACAATGTACCCTCGTAATTCATGAGTGCTGATTCCAACATCTCTTTACTGAACAAATCTAAATGATTTGTCGGCTCATCTATAATGAGGACATTGGCTTCTTGTAACATGAGTTTGGATAGTGCAACACGTGCTTTTTCACCACCACTAAGGGAAGATATTTTCTTAAACACATCTTCGCCAGTAAACAAAAAGTTTCCTAGTATAGTACGAATTCTAGCCTCTTCAATATGAGGAAACATACTCCATACCTCATCTAATATTATGTTATTTGGATGTAAAGTAGATTGCTCTTGATCGTAGTAACCAATAGTAACCCCATTCCCCCAAGTTATTACGCCACTATCTGGTTTATAATCATCGATTAACGTCTTAAATAGTGTTGACTTTCCAACACCATTGGAACCAATTAATGCTACTTTCTCACCTCGTAGTAGTTGGAAACTAATATTCTTTAATAGAGGCTTTCGTTCAGATCTACTTCGACATAGATATCAATATCTCGAACTTGTAACACCTCTTTATGAGACATTTCTTCTATTGAAAACGACATCTTTTCACGTTTTAAGTCTTTGAGAGGTTTATCTATACGTTCGATTCTTTCAAGCTGCTTTCGTTTGTTTTTTGCACTTTTAGACGACGTTGCCATGGTAATGTTCCGTTGAATGTAATCTTCCATCTTAGCAATTTGTTCTTGCTGTATGGAATATTTCTTAGATAAAATTTCACGGTTTTTCTCTTTGTTCTCAACATATTTCGAATAGTTGCCTACATATCGTTGTGCTTCTGTTCGCTCAATTTCATAAATAATGGTTACAAGCGAGTCCAAAAAGTAACGATCATGTGAAACGACAAGGATAGTACCAGGATATGAGCGTAAATAACTTTCTAACCAAGCTAAAGTAGCAAGATCCAAATGATTTGTCGGCTCATCCAAGATAAGCAAATCTGGCTGTTGCAATAGTATTTTAGCTAAAGCAAGTCTTGTTTTTTGACCTCCACTTAACTTATGAATGGGTATATTATGGGAAATATTACCGAATCCAATCCCTTGAAGAACACCACGAATTTTTGCTTCAATTTCGTAACCGCCGTGTTCCATAAACCAGTCAGATTTTGTTGCGTAACGATTCATCGTTTTTACATATGTCTCGTTATCAGTCATTAAAGAAGGTTCACCCATTATCTTTTCTAACGCTCGAAGTTCTTTTTCTACCTGGAGAAGATCAACAAAGACACTCAACATTTCATTCCAAATTGTATTATCCATTTGTAGTCCACTGTTTTGACGCAAATAACCAATTTTTGATTCTTTTCCAATATAAATCTCGCCATTATCGTAAGGGATATCCCCAGCAATAATCTTTAATAAGGTTGATTTTCCAGCGCCGTTCACTCCAATAAGACCAATCCGGTCACCTGATTCAATTTTCATTGATATATTTGAAAGTACAAGTTCTCCTGCATAGCTTTTACTAATATCATTTAATTGCAATAACATGTCTGTCACCCTTTCTTAATAATTTTTTTATTCTCAATTTCTTAATATTTTTTTATTTCTAGCGTATTCCGTTAACCAGGAATCCACAAATAAATGTTCATCTCAACTTTCTCCTTTAAAACACAAAAAGACGCCGATTACATCGGCGCCTAAAGGTTACATAATAATCTATAAATATCTGAGATTATACTATACATTTTGTGTTAGAAAACAAAATGACGCCAAACAGAGCCGGCGCCTAGTAGTTACATAGTTCCTTAATCAAAGTTTATAAAATCATCTCAGTATACTTTGCTAAAATAAGGATGCAAAAAGCTTCCGATCACTGTTTCCCATATGAAGTTTTCCTGTAAAAGGACAGACTAGTCCCGTTACAAGCAACCCCCCAAGTAGCAAATATGATTTCACTTCTTGTTGTAACACTACATTTGAAAATACAGTTTCCATTACTTTTTGCCTCCTTTCATACTTCATAATAATACTAAGCAGTCTACTACATGTTTATAAAAAAAGCAACTTAGATCATATAATTGCCTGCGGGGGATATAGCTTCGCAACTTTTTTACAAACATCACGATTTTATTTTAAATATCGTATCTTTTCTATAAACATCGTGACTTTATTTTATGACTAATATGTATCACCCTTTATTTTTTTGACTTTTTACGTTTTAAGTCTTGATAACCCTAAGGAATCGATTCTATGAATCTACTGCTTTAGCAATACCATCATCGGATATTTATCTAACACCTTTACTTCTAGATTCCTTTGACAATCGAAAAATGTTTAAATGCAATAATGATGCCGTACATTGGCGCGTATATAAATACGAGATAAAACAAAATCATCGGAAAAATTAGCATATACAACTGATAATGCCGCTTCGAATCCCGAATAAGCTGTGTCCCTAATCGTTTGTTTCTCATCGTTAAATTCCGCTCCTTTCTCAGAATGACTTGAGCAATTAGTCGAAGCATAAACGAAAAAGGGGGACTAACGAAAGAAGCGTTACCCCGAAGTTGTCGCATATCTGTTGTTTTGAGTTATCATTTATATCGTTCTGTAGCAATTCTCTACATTGCCGTAAATTGTGTTGACTAGCTTCACAAGAGGGCTAGATAATGAGTTCAGAAAGTGCAAGTAGGCTACAAAAAATAACAAAAGAAAGGCTGGGATGCGCCACCATCTAAAATGTTCAAATGGAGACAGCTACGTAGAATCCAAACGAAAGAGGAGAATTGCTATGTCAATGAAAAAGTATGTTTACAAATTGCTATGTATCGTACTCATCTTTCCCTTCTTCCTTATACCTGGAACATTCCAAGCTGACGCAATTGAAACAACTGTATTTTTTGACGATTTTGATGGTAATAAACTCGACACTACGAAGTGGCTCACTGCTTTCAAGCAGTGGGGTGGGGATAATGCCAATGGCGGTGTACTTCCACAAAACGTATCGGTACAAGATGGAAAATTAATTATTGAAGCCTATGGTGATCAATATGACGGTGATATCAAGGGGATTAACCGCGACTACTCCCTCCGTGCAGATGGAAAACGAGTCGGTGGCGCTATTGCAACGATAAATGATTATGCTTCCGGAAAATATGAAGTTCGCATGAAAGTAGCACCAAAACTAGGCGTAGCCTCAGCTATTTGGACTTTCCATTATGAAGAATACAATTCTGATGATCCGCTGTACAAAAACAAACCGGTAGGCGGCGAAGATTACTATGCCGTTAACCACGAAATTGATATGGAATTTCCAGGCCGTCCTGGACCAGCTCATCAAGATTTTTCCTATAATAAAGGTTTGTTCAACACATGGGTAGGTGAAAATGAAGATGAATATACGACGGAATATGCTAGCTTAGGACAAGCCGTCAATGACGGGCAGTTCCATACGTATCGGTTTGATTGGCATACGGGAGACTCTGGTGAACAGAAACGAGTAGATTTTTATATCGATGATGTACTCCTTCATACAACGACAGAGCATATTCCGACGATTGGCAGTCGACTGTGGATTGGTGCATGGTTTCCGAATAATTGGGCAGGAACACCTGACTTCCATACCGAAACGTTAGAAGTCGATTGGGTGAAAATTACACCATTTGAACAAGTTGGTGATGATTGGTCGCCAGAAACATATCCGAATGACGGCTGGTCTTATTTGGACCCGACTATACCCGAAGATGGCTTTTTTGACGACTTTTCCACTCCGTCGCTAGATCCTGGTAATTGGATGATTGCTAAGAAAAACTGGGGTGGGCAGCTCAGCAAAACAACGAGCTTTAATGGCGGTGTCGTCCCACAAAATGTGAAATTGCGTAACAATAACCTTGTTCTCGAAGCGCATGGTAATTACTACAACGGACCTGTCATGGGAATGAACAAAAACGGTTCGCTTCGAACAGATGGCAAACGAGTCGGTGCAGCAATTGCAACAACCAATTATTACGCATCAGGCAAATACGAAGTACGCATGAAAATAGCACCTGATCCTGGAGTCGCTTCCGCCCTATGGACGTTCCATTATGAAGAATTGTATCCCGCTGACCCGGGCTTTATATGTAAGGAGGTCGGTTGTGAAGGTGACGATGGCTACTATGCCATTAATCATGAAATTGACATTGAATTTCCAGGACGACCAGGACCTGCCCATGAAGACTTCTCCTTTAGCAAAGCACTACTCAACACCTGGGTTGGAGAAAATGAAGACGAATACACAACCAACTATACATCTCTAGCTGCTCCACAAAATGACGGGCAATTCCATACGTACCGGTTTGACTGGCATACAGGCGACGCAGATGAAACTGCGCGCGTTGAATTTTATATCGATGATGAATTAGTGAATACGACCTATACGCACATTCCTACGCGAGCTAGCCGTTTCTGGATCGGAGCATGGTTTCCACGTAGCTGGGCTGGTAAAGCTAACTTTAATACTTCTCAACTAGAAGTGGACTGGGTAAAAATTACGCCATTCCATGAAGCAGGCGATGAATCTGTGATGGAAAGTATTTTCCCTGGCAGCTATGATTTTGCCGAGTATGCCGAATATCCAAAAGCTTTATCTACCGATCCAAATGTGCCAACACCGACACCAACGGTTGCGCCGACTTCTACACCGACAACCACACCAACAGCAACGCCGTCGGTTGAGCCAACAACGACACCGTCGCCTACACCGACAGCTACACCGTCACCAACCGAGTCTCCGCAGCTCAACTTGATACGAAACGGCAACTTTGTAAATGCACTACATTGGACAGATATTTCTACTGCTCCGGCACAAGCCCAAATCATTGCGGGTCAAATGAAGTTACAACCTGCTTCTACCTATAGCGCTGAAGCAGAACAACGTGTCACCGTTGTCCCTGCGAATACCTACACCATTCAAGCAAATATGAACAGCTCCGATGGACAAACTTTTGGGTATTTACGAGTCTACGATGGAGCCACTGTTTATGAAGTCGGTAACGCTAGCAGTAACGTGCAACAAAAACAGTTAATTTTTACCCCTTCCAGCAATGAAGTACGTGTCGTCTTGCATGCCTATAAAGGACAGACTGGCAGCTTCTATTTCGATAATATCGAACTGGTGAAGGATTAAGCGACGAGGGTAATGGTGAGGGCTGTTTATAACATTTGAATCATAAATAGCTAGGAGTCTGATGAACTCCTAGCTGTTTTTTCTTTATTTTCAACTTTATCATGCAAGTATTTAGTTATTAAAACTTTTCGCCAATGAATTATGTTCTTACATATGCTTTAATTGTTCCAATTTCTTTACCTATACTGTTTCCATGAGGTCGAATGGTATAACTGCCAATATGTGCAGGTATAATAAATGTCTCAGCATAATGAACAATGAATGGCTCAAAGGTATTAGTTGGACTTTCTACGATTGCTTCTTCACCCTCGATTAAGTTAAATACATGAACTGTATCATTCGTATGATGAAGAACAGGTTTCGAGAACCAATGTCTTCTCGTTTCTATAAACTGTCTGTCATGCAAACCTGTTTTCTCTTCGATCCAGCCGTCACCTTCGTCTACTTGTTCGACCTGATTAACGATATTATCACTGATCCATGTTTCATCTCTTTCCCACTGAATAGAATTGAAACCATGTTCAAGATGGACAGGTCTTGGCATTCCATCCATTCCAAGCCGTCCCCAATCCCATAATTTAAACGTGAAATAGTTAGGCGTTGCACTTATTTCTAGTACCAATGAATTAATTCCTTGCGAATGAATCGTACCTGATGGGATTAAAAAGTGATCATGCTTTTTCGCTTCATATTGATTAATATACTTTTCATCGTCAAAATGAATGCCTTCATCGTAGGAACGTTGTAGATCTTCCTTCATCGCTTCGCGGTCAATATCGTTTTTGACTCCCAAATAAACGTTAGCATTTTCTCCAGCATCCATAACATAGTAACTTTCCTCTTGCGTATAATGCACACCAAACGTTTGCTGCACATAGCTAACTGGCGGATGTACTTGCAAACTAAGGTTGCCACCTTCAAACGTATCTAGAAAGTTAAATCTAATTGGAAACTCTGCTCCAAATCGTCCATACACTTTGTCTCCCAAAAGTTCAAGCGGATGTCTTAACACCGCATTAAGAGCTGGAATTTCAACTCTTACATCGCCAAATCTTAAATACAAACTATTTTCTTCTGGTACTCCGTTAAAGCTCCAAGCATAGTTTTCTACGGATGGATCTAAACCTAATTTTTCTTTCATCCATTGCCCACCCCATACACCAGGTGCAAAATAAGGAACTACTCGGAATGGTTGGTTAACGGTTTGCTCTAAACCAGATAAGTAAGCACTGTTGGTTACCATTTTAGGATCATTGTTACTATTCGTATCTAATAAATAATCTACTTTATCGAATAACTTCCGTTTATGTCTATCCGCTACACGCCATTCAAAGAAATAGCCTCGTTTAATCTTCCTAACCGCATCTTCGTCACGATTGTCTGCTTTCCAGTTCGGAATGTCGTTGTTGTTAAATCTTGTTGTAATTTCCCATCTAGCCAAATCAGCATAAATAAGTAAATCTGGCTCGCAAACCAAGTTCGCACCAACACCATAAATAACAACAAGTCCATTATCGATACGATCGATTGCATTTCTAGCTTCTTCCAAACGGGCATTATCCAAAAAATCGCTAAAATTGTGGACCGACATTCTTCCGAATACTCGATCTGATGTCATATGAAATTGAATCATCTCGGTTACTTGCTCACTAGAGTAGTAAAGGTCGTCGACAAACAATGTATGGACAGACTGCAATTTCGAAACTAAACTAGTTTCTAGCTCTTCCATTCTTACACCAGGATAACAATCGATCATTACAATCGTTTTGTCCTTTCCTATACCAGTGATTGCTTTATTAAGCTCACCAACAATGTTGTCATAGTTTTGCCAAGCGAATTCGTCATATCCCTTTACGTTCGTCTCAGGATACATATTAAAATTAGACACGATTTATCCCATCCTTTTATTCGATTGTTGTAATAACCTTGCCACGCCTTTAAACGTACTTACAGAAGTTTCCGCGGAACATACGATACTTATCGTTTTGTTCTCAAGCGTTTCATATACTCCAGCAATAAACAAATCTTTACTCTTTGTAATTTGGCCGCCAAGTATGATAGCGTCTGGTTTAAATGTTGCAATGAACGGATTTAAAGCTGCACCAATGTTATTTCCAAACATTTGGAATAGCATTTTCGCTTTAACATCTTCATTTCTCGCCATAACAGCTAACGTCGCTACTTCTTGATCTGTCGTATGGAGATCTATTTCATCGGCCAGTTTCAATACACCTCGTTTAGAAATGTAATCGTCAATGATCGATTGTTTAAACGGTTGATTATAAATCCAGCCACTTTCCGGCACATCTTGTCGTTCTTTAATGAGCATACCATTTTCCATAAATGCCGATCCTGCTCCAGTACCAATCGTTAAAAATATTGCTTTGTTATATCCTTTAGCCTCGCCATAGGCATACTCGCCTAATGCAAATAAACTAGCGTCGTTATCAAAAACAATTTGAAATTCACTGCTCATTTTGGAATAGAAGGAGCTCTCTTGTTTCAACCGATTCATTACTAATTCTCGAAGATTCAAACCATATATCTCTTCAAATTTATCGATTCCTTTTATATAACTTATCCCTTCTTCATAATCAAATGGACCTGGAAATGCATAACCAACACCAGTTATTTCAAAATTCCTATCCAAAATACCATTGGTTTGCTGCTTAATAATGAACACCAAATGCTCGATAATGCCTTCCTTCGTTTCTTTTGATTTCGAGGGAAAGATCGCATACGAGTCAGGAACTATTTCACCTTCGCTATCCAAAACAGCCGACTTAATAAACAAACCTCCAACGTCAAAAGCAATTGAATACTTATTCATTGCAATTTTCCACTTCCTATTTCGGCCAATGCCGTTAAATTGAGAACCTGCTACACATACATTAAGTATAAGACACAAGCATAGTTTAATCTTTTTGAAAACCAGACCTTTTTTTATAAAATTCAGCCATACATTTCATGTATACATCGTTATATGCTACTATAAACACAGTATCATTCTTACCATTCAATATTATTCGAGAAGGAGATTACAGCCATGGAGTGGAGAAATTCGTTGCTAGAAGGGGCCATTATACTAAATCGGAAATCATTACAAGTGAATGGGGCGGATGCTTCCATCCTTATTCACTATTGGGGCGCACAACCGGAACATTATAATAATCAGCCTCATCAACATTCCTTTTTTGAGCTCTGTTATATTATTAACGGGGAAGGCGAATATATCGATGACGGTCGTACATCCCATTTAACCAAAGGATCACTGTTTCTTTCTCGTCCGTTTATTGAACATCAAATATTAAGTACAACCGGACTAGAAATTATATACGTTGCATTTGAACTCCATAAAAAAAGATCTACAACGGCGATAATAGACCTGTTTGCTCAGTTAGAAAAAACCAGTACGTTCATCTTTCATGACGCTGACGAATCCACTGTTGTAAAGTTGTGGTCTTCGATCCTTTTAATGTCTTGTGATTTGTCGCAATTTTTCAATGATAGTTTTTCAGGATTATGTTCTTCTTTTTATGCCAGTGTTGTTACATTATTTAATAATCAACATATCAAACATTCACAACATGATGATCAGCATGTTTATTCATCGTTAGTGTATCAAGCGAAGCTATTTATTCATGACAATCTATCTCACACTTTAAAAATAAACGATGTAGCCAATTACATTCATATTTCCGAGCGACATTTATCGCGTATATTTCAAAAAGAGCTCGGACAATCATTTTCGCAATATATTAAAAAAGAGCGCTTGCGAAAAGCAAGCACCCTGTTATCCAACACCGATCTTAGTCTAAAAGAAATTTCAGAAGCATCTGGTTTCAAAACTGTGCACTACTTCACTACTGTTTTTTCAGCAGAAATGGGGATGGCTCCCGGAGAGTTTAGAAACATGCTCAAGCAACAAACACTATAAATAAAACCAAAGGACGTTATTAGTTCCACGGGCTATTGACGATGCCCAATTTTTGACCAATAATTTTCATGATACTTTGCTTCTGTGGCTGCAAATATTCCGTAGTACACGCTGATTCTGGTTTGTATTTTTTCCCTTCTAACCACTCCAGCGTTACCTCCGAAATATTGTTCGTTTTTTCTGCTTGTTCGAAGCAGGCTGGTGCAATATACGTTTCATGCGTATACTCTACAATCATCCGCGTATCTTTCGGTGGCTTACTTGTAATTGGAATATAAACCATGGCGATAAGGACAAGTAATACAATGGTAATGCCAATCAAATAGGATCTTCTCACTGTTCGCACCTCCACTTTTTTCATTCAATCATTAGCTTCACTATTTTGCGTTGCGATTTGTTCCGCTAGTTCGTTAAGTTCTGTCCAGCGTTCCATCAATTGCTCTAGTTTTTCTTCTTGTTGTTGTTTTTCTGCCAACAATTGTTGCAGCAACATCGCATCGCTGCTCGCCGCTGCCATCTGCTCATCAAGAGCAGTTAAACCTGCTTCCGCATCAGCAATCCACTCATCGATCTGCTCAAAATCTCGCTGTTCATTATACGACATTTTCAGCTTTTTCTTCGATGCTATTGTTTCAGCTTTTGGAGTGGTAGTAGAAGACTTATTGTTGGTTAGTGATTGTCCTTGTTGCTGCTGCCCTCGCAGCCCTTGCTGTTGCGTTGCTACTCTTTTTTCTCTCGCTCCTACAAAATCCGTATAGTTCCCTTCATACTGTTCAATTACGCCATTTTCTTCGAAGGAAAATATGGTATCGACTGTACGATCAAGAAAATAACGATCATGTGATACGATAAATACAACACCCGCAAACTCATCCAAATATTGTTCCAAAATCGTCAGTGTCGTAATGTCCAAATCATTCGTCGGTTCATCCAACAGTAGGACGTTCGGAGCTGCTATAAGTACACGCAGTAGTTGTAATCTCCGCCTTTCACCACCAGATAGTTTGCCAATTGGCGTCCACTGCATCGTAGGGGAAAATAAAAACCGCTCTAGCATTTGTCCAGCTGATATTGTCGAGCCATCGTTTGTCTTAATTTGCTCTGCATCTTGTCGGATATAATCGATCACTCGCATCGTTTCATCCATCTCGGTTTTTTCTTGCGAGAACACACCTAGTTTTACTGTTTGTCCAAGCTCGATCTGTCCGCTATCAGGTGTAATTTTGCCCGCTATTATTTTTAGCAACGTTGATTTCCCTGCTCCATTGCGACCGACAATTCCAACTCGATCTTCCGGAACGGCAATAAAATCAAACGGTTGAATAATTTGCTTTTCACCATAGGACTTCGTCACTTGCTCTAGTTCGACGATTTTCCGACCCAAACGAGAAGAAGCTACGGTCAACTCCAATTTGCCGTCACCCGCTTTGGGCGTATTATCTTGTAGTGTATGAAACCGGTCAATTCGTGCCTTTTGCTTCGTAGTTCTTGCCTTCGCTCCGCGCTTCATCCACTCTAATTCACGGCGCAGCAAGTTTTGTCGTTTTGCTTCACTAGCAGATTCTCTTAGTTCCCGCTCCAGCTTTAGCTCCAAAAATCGACTGTAGTTCGCTTCGTAATAATGTACTTCACCACGATCTAATTCGATCATATGATTGCTTACTCTATCTAAAAAGTAACGATCATGCGTAATCATAAGCAATGCGCCACGTCGTCTAGCAAGCATCGCTTCTAGCCAAGCTACCGATTCATTATCGATATGGTTCGTTGGCTCATCCAATATTAAAATATCTGCTGGCAATAACAAAGCCGCTGCCAGTGCTACCCGCTTTTTCTGACCACCTGATAATGTTTCAATAGTTGCATGAAAGGTCGTAATTCCTAATTTGGAAAGAGCCGCCTTCGCTTCACTTTCGATTGACCAACCATCCCATTCATCCATCTGTTGACTTGCTTGAGCGAATGCTGTTTGCAATTGTTCATCTTCTGGATCAAGCTGCAATCGTTCCATAATATTCATATATGCTAATATCGCACGCTGCTGTGGGGAATCGCCACCTAGCACATGCTCTAATACCGTTTCACCTGCTTGAAACACCGGCTCTTGTTCTAATAAGCGAATACGTACATCTTTGCCAACTATTCTTTTTCCTGTATCTGCTTGTTCTAATCCAGCAATCACCTTCAGAAACGTTGACTTTCCTGTCCCGTTCACACCAATGATCCCGATTTTATCTCCCTCGGCAACACCTAACGTCACATCTTGAAACAACACTTTTTCTCCGTAGCTTTTACTAAGTTGTTCCACTGATAACAAATGCATATAAAAAACCTACTTTATAATGAATTGTCTGTAAGTGGCAGACAAACGTATCATATCAAAAAAAAAGCAGAATGACTATTCGTCGCCGAATATTTCACGCTACTTTCACTTTTTTTACTACAGTAACTGTTCATAATCTTGCTTTTCTGCAATAATAACTCGATTTCTACCCTTTTGTTTCGCTCGATATAACGCCCGATCTGCCACTCTAATAAGTTCTGTTAATGTGAATGAATTATGACGGTTTACACTAGCCACTCCAAAGCTAGCAGCAATAAACAACGCTTGTTTGCCAACTGCTAACGGACGAGCAGCTAGCTCATGACGCAATCGTTCTGCTATCGCCGCTCCTTCTGACGCTCCTATACTTGGTAATGCAATAATAAATTCTTCACCACCATATCTAGCGAACAAATCATTTGTTCTTAGCACCATTTGACAACACTTTACGAAGTGTCGTAATGCTTCATCACCAACTTGATGACCGTACGTATCATTAATCCGTTTGAAACGATCAACATCCATTAATATAATCGTATATGATTGAGCTGACCGATAAGCTTCTTCCAGCATTAACTGCCCTTTTTCCAAAAATTGTTCTCGTTTATAAATGCCTGTCATGCCATCAAAATAAGCTAATTGCTTTAATTGTTGTTGTAACTTCGTACGTTCTGTCACATCAATCATTACAATTAACTTGCCAGTAGGCAATCCGGTACTTTTGCGAATAATAGAAGAACGTATATGCATATATCGAATATCTTGGGCTAGTCTCCACTCTAGTTCTTGAGAATGATACAAATTCATCTCATCACGTCGTCGTTTTTTTCGTACCTCGGAAGCTTTCCTATTCAGCGTTAAATGATCGTTCCAAAGTGGTATATCGGTATGCTGCCTAAAGTAAGGTTGTATTGCTCTTCCAATCGTCTCCACGGATAACCCGGGAATTACTTTCGCAGCAGCTTTGTTATAATCAACTAAACGATTATTGCTATCTAAAACAAGTACAGCATCTCCCATACTTTGAAACAATTGATCGCGAGCGATAGGCGCTACATGAAACATTCCTCGACAAACAAAAGCACACATATAGAGAATAGAAGTGAAAGTTAGCAATATCGGAATAACCGACATTCCCACTCTACTGAAATGAAACCAAAATATATATTCACTAACAAGTAGCGGAAAAAAACTAGAGATAAGTAGAAAAAATGGCAGACGATACGTATCATTCATTTGTTTCTGTTGATGCAGCAAACATATGAAGCTAATTGTAATAGCGCCTATAGTATAGATGCCTTGGACAAAAAACCATACTTTCGCAAATGGATCAACCGTTGACGCTATACTATTTCCAGTCCATATGGCAAAAAAATCGGGCAAATAATGTACGTCATTAACAAAGAGTAATATAACAGATACACACGGAACGACAAGCAATAATATAGCATGGATGCGGCGAATATTTTTTTCCTGATTAAAATAATAACAGACTGATATAAGCCCTATATAAGGTAAAAAAGATTTAGCACCGTACTGTACTTTCATCCATAGCTGTTGATCAACCATCACATCTGTCGATAGTTGTAGCACTGAACTACCAGCATATATGACTACTAGCAAAGAATACGCAGCAAGTAGTTGCGGAATCGTTTGACTAGAACGTTGGGACAACATATAGATAGCCATTAGAAAATTAATGACAGCTGCCGTTATTACGATCATTGTTATCGCGGAATAGGTCGCACCCATCGATTCGCTCCACTCAAGGCTAATGAATAGCTCTTTTTTGCTTATTATAAATGATCTAATTCATAAAGGCGACGATATTTTTCCTCATGCTGTATTAGTTGTTTGTGACTACCTCGCATCGCCATTTTTCCATGCTGCAAAAAGATAATTTCATCCATTTGCTCCATTGCGGCAAGATGGTGTGTAAACCAGACCATCGTCTTCTCTTGTAAAACAGTAAATATCGTATCCAATAGTTTTTTTTCTGTAATCGGATCAAGTCCTACCGTTGGTTCATCTAATAAAATAATCGGCTTATCTTGCAGTAAGATACGAGCCAATGCAATTCGCTGTCGTTCTCCACCAGAAAAGCGTGCTCCGGTTTCTTCCATTCGCGTATGCAGACCGTTCGGTAAAGATTGAATAAGCGGTGCTAATTCGACCATTTCAATGACTCGCCACACCTGCTCATCTGTTGCTTCCGGCTTAGCTAAGCGTACGTTATTAGCAACTGTCGTATCAAACAAGTAAGGTTTTTGATTTAATACAGCGAATGGTAGGTCACTATACTCTTTTACATTCCGATCGTTTATCGTTACTGTACCAGTAATCGGTTGTAATTCTCCTAGCATAATGTTGAGCATGGTTGATTTCCCTGCCCCACTTTTTCCAAGTACAGCCACCTTTGATCCAGCCGCTACCGTTAGATTTATATTATCCAAGACAGAAGGTACGTGTTGCTCATAATAAAAACTAACTTGCTGCAAAGAAAGCTTAGCTGCTTTCGCTTGGCTTGATTGTACCAGCACATCGGCATGAGCCGCTTCTGACTGCGTCGGATGACTATTCGTTGTATTGTTGTTACTTTCCACCTTTTTCAGCCGCTCTATTGCATCCATATAATCTGGTATTTCGTATACAGCATCGCCAACTTTCACAAATACATCCATCAGCGGCATCGTCACCAATGCCATTGCTGCAATCAATGTCGGCTGCATTTGCCCATCGAAGACCATTCCTGCCGCCCAAATAGCAAGCATTATGACAGCAAGAGCAGTGCTGCTGCGCGATACAAGTTGCCAGATCCACTCCGCACGTCGCAAACGATTGTCCAAGGAAGCCATTTGAGCAAACTTTTGATTATATCGCTGCAAAAAAGCTTGACTACGTCCACTAAGTGTCCAATCCGTCATCCCATATATAGCATCTGTCAGTTCCGCATATAACATACTACGTTGTTGTTTGTACGCTCGTCGGCGTTTCAACGATAAGAAGAAAAGAAACAAAGGAGCAATCCCAATCCATAATGCACCATACAACGCCATCAGCAAAGCAAAGGTAACATCGAATCTACCGAGCATAAAAATAGCTACCCCGTAAGCAATCAGTGAAGTTAATGCTGGTAAGATGACTTTCAAAAAAATATTTTGCAATCGTTCAATATCTTCCGCCAGTAGCCCTAGCAAATCGCCAGATGTAAACCGGCTGCGCATCGTCAGCGCAATCGGCTCTACCATTCGATATAGTCGTGCGCGCATCGTCGATAATATTTTCAATGCTCCATTATGTCCGGCAAGCTTCTCTAAATATTGAAAAACCGCTTTACTAAAACCAAATGTTCGTACAAGGACAATCGGCACATAGACCATCAATATATTTTCAGGGCGAAGGGAAGAACGAGAGATCAAATAGCCAGACGTGAACAGCAATGCCGCCGCAGCTAATACTGCAATCGACCCCAAACAAGCAGCGAGCAGAAACTGCCAGCGAAATTTCCATATATAGGGCAAAACAAATCCTTTTTGTCGCTCCTGCGTTGATTGTTTATTCAATGTCTTCCTTCTCTCCCCTCCACCCACCGCTTGCTTGCAGCAGTTGATAGTACGTTCCTTTGTTAACCATCAGTTCTTGATGTGTTCCTTGTTCTACTAAAACCCCTTGCTCTAACACCCAAATATCATCCATCTCTTTCATCCAATGTAAACGGTGCGTAGCAAGGATAACATTTTTATCGGCAAATAATCGTAGCATCGTCTGCTTTAATTCCCACTCCGTCTCTACGTCCAAATGAGCAGTTGGCTCATCGAGCAATAATAGCGGTCGTTTACTAATCCACGCTCTAGCTAGCGCAATCCGTTGTGCTTGCCCGCCGCTTATCGCCCTACCACCTTCACCAATTCGCTCTTCTAATCCATTTGGCAATTGTTCTACGAAAGAACGCAGCTCCGCTTGATCGATAGCTTGTTCTATTTGTTCGATAGTTGCCTCTGGCTCATAAAAAGTAATATTATCACGAAGTGACATACTGAATATATACGGGTGCTGCGGAATGTAAGCCATCTGTTGCTGCCACTTTTGCAGCGAATCTGCCGTTCGGATCGAACCGTTAACTGTATTCACTGCTCCAGATGTCGGTGTCAAAAAACCACCTAATACATGTAGCAGAGTAGATTTACCCGCTCCACTAGCACCAACAATTCCAATTTTCCGCACGCCCGGTCGACTTACTGTCGTCACATTATGCAACAATGTATTTCCTTCGTCACTTTGAACAGTAACAGCTTGTAATTGCAAATCAGTTAACGTCGATACCCGAATAGCATCACTTTGCTTTGCTACTTGCATATCGTCCGCTTTATTTTTCCTTGCCGAAACGTTGTCATCTGACGCATGTTGCTCCGCCACTTCCACTGGTAACTCGGTAATTGCTCGAACCGATGCCCAAGCTTCTTTTCCATCTAAAGTCGCATGATAATCTGTTCCCAAATTACGAATCGGCAGAAAATATTCTGGCGCTAACAATAACACCATTAATGCCGGAGCAAGTGTCATATTGCCATCAATAAGCCGAATTCCTAAACCGACAGCAACAAATGCTACCGATAGCATACTAAAAAAGTCGAGTGAAAAAGAAGAGAGAAATGCTACTCGTAGCGTTTTCATCGTTGCCGTGCGATATTGCTCCGCAACACGCTCTACCGTTTCACCATGTGCTTTGCTACGACCCAAAAAACGTAAAGTTTCTAATCCACGCAGCGTATCCGAAAAGTGTTGTGATAAAATACGGTACGTTTTCCACTGTTTATCCGCAAGCGCACGAGCCGCCATACCAAGAATGATAAAAAATAAAACAAGTACAGGCTGAGCTACTAGCAATATAATACCGGATATCCAATCCGCTCTTACAACAGCAATCCACACAGCTCCGGTAATCATCAGCATATCAAATATCCGTGGTATCGACAGCTCCAAATACGTGCGTACTCTAGTTATTCCTTCTAATGCTAAGTTAACTAACTTTCCACTTCCTTCACTGGAAGCAAACCGTGGACCTAGCTCAAATAACTTTTGTAACAATTGTTCCGACATCGACTGTGTACTAGTTTCAGCAAATCGCCCTGCAATAATGCGCTGTAGCCAACTAATCAAATGGCGTAATACAAAAAACAATGCAAACATCGCAAAGGTTTGTAGTGTACTACTTATACTATTTCCGATGAAAAGCGCTGTTAACGCCTCTGCCAGAAACCATGACTGTACGACAATCGTTACTCCCTGTAGTAAGGAAAACACCGATAACAGCAACATTATCGGTGTAATTCCAGGCAATCGAAGCCAATTTTTATCCATATTAACTCCTAATATTCCAAATCTTTTTTAGAGGTTACTCGTTTATGAAATACAAAATAACTCCAAGTTTGATACGCAAGTACGAATGGTAATATTATTGCTGTTACAATCGTCATTGCTTTCAACGTATAGCTGCCAGATGCAGCATTATACACTGTCAAATCAAATGCGCTGTCGAGAGAGCTTACCATTAACGTTGGGAACAAGCCAGCGAACAAAGCAATAAAAGTAACAGCGATTAATAATCCACTCATCCCAAAGGCTAGCCCTTCTCTTTGTTTGCGAATAAATTGATATGCGAGCACAGCAACTACCGCTGCTATGGCAACTGCACTGTACATGACAATGGCTCTTTTTTCAAATAGATTCGTTTCCACGATTGTTTGAACCGCTAGTAAACCTAGTAGTACTATCGCTATAGGCCAGACGAAAAGTGCCGTCTTACGTGCCTTTTCTCGCAAAGCGCCTTCCGTTCTTAAAGAAATAAACGTAAGTCCATGCAGCAAGCATAGTGCAACTACTGCTACTCCACCAGTAATAGAATAGAGATTAACAATATCTGCAAATCCTGCACTCATATTCATCGTAGCATCAATTGGCATACCACGAATCATACTAGCAAAAAGCATTCCAAAAAATAATGGTGGGAAGAAGCTGCCGATAAAAATAGCCGTATCCCATGTTTTGCGCCACTTCTGATTCTCTAACTTTCCCCGAAATTCAAACGCTACTCCACGACAAATCAAAGCAAGTAATATGAATGTTAAAAGTATATAATAGCCACTGAACATCGTCGAATACCAATGTGGAAAAGCAGCAAACATTGCCCCAGCCGCAGTAATTAACCACACTTCATTCGCATCCCAAAACGGACCAATCGTATTAATTAAAATCCGTCTATCATGATCAGTTTTCCCTAAAAACGGTGAAGACATTCCTACACCAAAATCGAATCCTTCCAAAAAGAAAAATCCAACAAACAACACTGCGATCAATATAAACCACAACTCATTTAGTGACAAGATCGCCGCCTCCTTTCTCCACCAACGGATCTTCGCCTATCGTATCTGGTTTTTGATCCTCTGGCGATACTTTCTGTGCAAACGGATCTACGTCTATTGTATCCAGTTCCTTGTCTTCTGGCGGTCCTTTTTTCGCCACGCGAGCAAACAAGAAGATAGTAAGTCCTAATAAAATCAAGTAAATTGTCGTAAATGAAATAAAGGAGAACAATACTTGGTTATATGGCACGGTTGGTGAGACAGAATCTTCTGTACGTAAAATTCCAAATACGGTCCACGGTTGACGACCAATCTCTGTCATAATCCAGCCCGCTGTATTTCCGATAAACGGTAATGCGATAGCATAAGGCATAACCTTATAGAAGAACTTGTTCGGTTTCTCCAATTTTTTGCGCCAGGATAAATAAACACCGTAAAGAGATAATAATATCATTAACATACCAGCACCAACCATAACTCTAAAGCTCCAAAATGTTGTCTTTACTGGCGGTATATAATTACCCGGTCCATACGTCTGCTCATACTCTGCTTGTAGCTCAAGCATGCCTGGTACAGAACCTTCAAACTGACTATAGTATAAAAAGCTCAGTAGGTAAGGAATTTTTATTTCAAAACCATTCTCTTGCTTTTTCGTATCAATAAAAGAGACGACTGTCCACGCTGCCGGATCTCCACTTCGCTCCCACATTCCTTCACTTGCAGCCATTTTCATCGGCTGTGTTTTCACCAAATATTGTGCTTGACCATGACCAAACTGAGCAATAGCAAAGGAAGATATTAATGCAACAATAATGCTAATCTGAAATGATTTTTTAAAGAAAAGCATGTTTTGTTTCCGCAACATTTTATAAGCACTAATACCAGCTACCAAAAACGCACCTGTGGCAAAAGCGGCAAATACAGTATGAGGGAATTCCCACAATAGCTGACCATTCGTTAATAAAGCGAAAATATCTGTTAATTCTGCTCTCCCATCAACGACTTCAAATCCTACCGGGCGCTGCATGAAGGAGTTGGCTGCCAATATCCATAGCGCAGATAACACTGTCCCTATGGCAACTAACCAAATACTTGCCAAGTGAACTTTCTTGGATAATCGATCCCAGCCAAATACCCAAATTCCTATAAACGTTGATTCTAAGAAAAACGCAAGTAACGCTTCGATTGCAAGTGGTGTTCCAAATATATCACCAACAAAGCGGGAAAAATCAGACCAGTTCATCCCGAATTGAAATTCTTGCAAAATACCAGTTACAATACCAACGGCAAAGTTAATAAGTAAAAACGTTCCCCAGAACTTCGCCATTTTTTTGTAAAGCTCATCTTTCTTGACTACATAGATTGTTTCCATTATCGCAATAATGAGCGACAACCCGATTGAAATAGGCACAAAAAAGTAGTGAAAAATCGTTGTTGATGCAAACTGCAATCGTGCCAAATCTAAAACATCCATAAATGCACTCCACCTTCTTTATAATATAATCAGCAATTGTATTGCGTTTTTTCACTAATTGACCTTCTTGATTAAACCACATGTACAACAAAATTGAATGTAAAAAAAATCACACACCCGCTTAAGATTCATTTTCTACGCCAAAAAATATGATGGTTACAGCGTGGATACAGTGTTTATATTGTGAAATATTTCACAAATATTTAGTATAACAGAATGTGCTGAAAATAACTGTGCGTTTTCCCTCACTGCTACTATTATTATACAAAATATTTTGCGCATAGCTAGCTGCGAACAGCTTCTGTTCGTGACTGTTTCGTGGCATACGATTGACAACTATGTGAATAACCTCATCATCTTCCAGCACTATACAAACAACAGGCTACTTTCCGCACAAAAATCACAACGAGTAATCTCTCCATATCAATTGCAATATTAATTTGCAGATTTTTATACGATATTCCGTACAAAGCTTACGCTACACCAGGCTACGCATAACCTTTTATATGTTTTTTCTTATAAAGCTTACACTTCACCCCTTCTTCACAGGACCATTTATACGATTTTTCCTACAAAGCTTATGCTACAGCTTCTCCACGTGCCCTTTTATATGAATTTTCGTATAAAGTTTTCGCTGCAAGCGGTTTCCCACTGCTCGTTGTACATCTAAAGAGGTTGCATAAAGGGGCGTCCAGTAGTCAGTTTTCTCTGAGCTTCTGAACACCCCTCTCTTATGACGTACACAGTGACGTATAATGCTATCAATCAATATCAGGTCTCAAATCAACATAGTAAAATCAGTATTAGCACCAAGACTCGATTAAACATAGCTAGCGACTAATGCCATCACGACATGGCTAGAATCGCAAACAGCAAGCACGCTGCTATTTATTACTACCGATCATTGCTTCTGGGCGAACGTACTCGTCGAATTGCTCTGCTGTCAAATGACCGCTAGCGACTGCTGCTTCTTTCAGTGTGGAGCCGCTTTTGTGTGCATTCTTCGCAATCGCCGCAGCGTTCTCATAGCCAATGTATGGATTGAGTGCTGTTACAAGCATCAAGGACTGTTCCAAATTCCGCTGAATAACAGGGAGATTCGCTTCGATGCCAACTGCACAATTGTCGTTAAATGAAACCATTGCATCGCTCATCAGTACAAGCGACTGCAAGAAGTTATAAATAATAACCGGCTTAAACACGTTTAATTCAAAGTTCCCTTGACTTGCTGCCATCGCAATTGCCGCGTCGTTACCGATCACTTGGCATACTGCCATCGTGAGCGCTTCGCTTTGCGTTGGATTTACTTTGCCGGGCATGATGGAGCTACCTGGTTCATTTTCTGGAATAATGATTTCACCGATACCACAGCGCGGACCGCTCGCCAACCAGCGTACATCGTTCGCAATTTTCATCAGATCAGCTGCCAACGCTTTAATTGCTCCATGTGTATACACGATTTGGTCATGACTCGTTAGCGCATGAAACTTATTAGGCGCTGTAATGAAGGACGTCCCTGTTAGTTCTGACATTTGCTCCGCTACTAATTCCGCAAATTGTGGATGTGCGTTAAGCCCCGTCCCGACTGCCGTTCCTCCGAGAGCCAGTTCACGCATCGATTCTACACTTTGTCTAATCATCGCTTCACATTTGTCCAGCATCATACTCCAGCCGCTAATTTCTTGCCCCAGTGTAAGCGGTGTCGCATCCTGAAGATGTGTCCGTCCAATTTTGACAATATTTCTAAATTGTTCTTGCTTCGATTTAAGCGTTCCATTCAATAGTTGAATAGCAGGCAATAGCTTCTGCTCTACCGCTAATACCCCTGCAATATGCATCGCTGCTGGAAATGTATCATTCGAGCTTTGAGACCGGTTCACATCATCGTTCGGATGAATTTTAAACGTACTGCCTCGTTCAGCCAGCAATTGATTCGCTCGATTAGCAACGACTTCGTTCACGTTCATATTCGTTTGCGTTCCACTACCCGTTTGCCATACAACAAGCGGGAAATGTTCATCCCATTGTCCAGCTATAATTTCATCGACTACTTCACTAATAATAGCCGCTTTCTCTTCTTCCAACTTGCCTAGTTTAGCATTCGTAAGTGCTGCTGCTTTTTTAATATATGCCATACCATATACGACAGTTAGCGGCATTTTTTCATTGCTTATTTTAAAGTTTTGCAAACTACGCTGCGTCTGCGCTCCCCATAGTCTATCAGCTGGTACTTTTACTTCTCCCATTGTATCTTTTTCAATTCTATAGTTCATTGATTGGCACTCCTTTATACGATTAATATTTACTGGATGAACCATTGATTACGCTTGCAATTTTATTGAAACTATATCACTATAGAATTACCTATATCATTACAAAATCAAGTATAACACAAGTATAAGAAGCGCTCCGATACAACTGCTAGAAGCGCTAACCAGTTCGCTACAAGTGCACTTGATATTATGTAAATAAACTAGAATCATAGTGCTTTAGCTTCACGATAAGCCGCCATATAAGCTGCTGCTTTTTGTTCAATTAAACTAAAATCGCCAGTTTTCACAGCGTCCTTCGTCAAATCTGAACCAATACCTACAGCTACTGCTCCAGCTTTAACCCAATCTTTCAGATTATCTAGCGAAACACCGCCCGTTGGCATAATGTTTGCTTGTGGAAGCGGTCCTTTAATAGAAGGAATAACGCTTGGGGAAAATAAGTTACCAGGAAATAGCTTCACAATATCTACTCCTAGTTCCAACGCCGCTTGAATTTCATTGATTGTCATCGTTCCTGGCAATACCGGCATAGCATAACGGTGGCATAATTTCACAGTTTCTGGATTAAGCGAAGGTGATACTACGAATTCTGCACCTGCCATAATAGCTATTCGTGCAGTTTCTGGATCAAGCACTGTACCTACACCTATGATTGCATAGTTATCCGAATCTACTGCTGCATCGCTAGAATAATGTTTACGCAATTCTTCTATTGCCCGTTCTGCGAATGGAACAGTCATCGTAATCTCAATGGCTTTAATCCCGCCTTTAATAGCACGGTGTGACATTTCCACTACTTCTTCAGGTGAATCAGCACGCAATACGGCTACGACACCAGCTTCTGCTAGACGCTGTAATACTTTTAGTTTCTTCATGGTCCGCTCCTTCTTCCTGTCTATATTTATGAATAGTTTCTCTATGTTTATATCCACTCACAATTATAGACCTTTTAACATAGCAGTACAATGCTGATTTCGAACAGTGCAACTATTAGAACACTCCGAACGTAGTAGATATTATCTATTTTGGAGGATTAAGGAGGAATGACTAATGTCAAATCATATTCAGCAGCAGTTACTGGAAGCTAAGCAACGAGTAGAACGAATGGAAAAATTGGAGCAACGCCAACAAGCTATGCAGAAAAACATCCAACAGCTACAGCGAGAAACGACCCAGCTAGAGGTCAAACTAGATATGGAACAAGAAGATGTGAACAAATTAATGCGGTTATCATTAACGAATCTATTTCATACTATTTTGCGAAGTAAACAAGAACAATTAGAAATGGAACAACAACAAGTGCTACAAGCAACGCTACAATTACAACGAAACAAACAACTACAAGCCGATGCCGAAACATCCCTTGCAGAATTAAGGGCAGAATTAGCAGCGTTACGTCATGCTCCATATGAATATGAAAAACTATTTAAAGAACAAGAAAAACAGTTCCTAAAGTCGTCCCACAACAGCGAAGCATGGCATAAACTAAAAGAACAACTAAGTGATACAACATCTTCCATAAAAGAAATGAAAGAAGCCGTGCAAGCCGCCAAAAAAGTCGTATCTGCACTAGAAGAAGCACAAACTAATTTAACCAAAGCGAAAAATTGGGGCAATTGGGATGTGTGGGCCAATGGTGGTATCATGTCGTCGATGATTAAACATGGTCATATCGATGATGCCAATCTTTCCATTACGTCCGCACAACATTATTTGAAATTATTACGTACAGAGCTAAACGATTTGAAGCAGCAACCAGTACTAGAAGCCGATATTCAGCAACTGCTCAAAGGGATGGACATATGGTTCGATAATATTATTAGCGACTGGATTGTTCAGGAGCGAATCGTAGAAGCGAAAGCCAATGTCGAGCGATTATTAAACAGAATAAAGCGGCTCGTAGAGCAACTATTGCAACAGCAACAGGCGGCAGAACGAGATTTGCAATCATACAAAAATCAACAAACAGCACTAATCGAAAACGATATCCTCTAATTTTATTTGCAAATCAACGGGTGGTCATGCTCTAATAGAAGATAAGATGTTAATGCACTAATCGGAGGGTACAATATTTTGGATTATATCATATTAGACATAGAGTTTAATGGACGAAAATTTGCTAGTGATTTACCGATGGAAGTGATTGAAATTGGCGCCGTACGTCTAAATGAACAATTGCAATTAATCGATCAGTTTAGCGCACTCATCAAACCAGTCTACTTCGCTAAGCTTAATAAATTTATTCAAAAGAAAACAGGCATTCTACAAACTGAAATTGATGAAGCCGAACGTTTTCCAAAAGTTATTAATGATTTTCAGCAATGGTTAGCACAGAGTGAATCCTGCCTCTTTATTACTTGGGGTGGCGAAGATATGAAGCGAATTGTATTAGATACTAGAATGCATCGATTAGATGACCAGTACTTTCTACATGCTGATTATTTTGATTTGCTCAAAGGATTTATTAAACATAAAGGGCTAGTCAATGATATTAGCGTTGAAAATGCGTTGGTTGAATTGCAAATAGAAGCCGATGGTCATGCGCATCGAGCGCTAGATGATGCTCGTATGACTAGTGAAATTTTTAAAGCAACATTCGAACATCTCGATTTCTCTCAAATACAACAATACAAAGATTCCTTCACAAACGCTAAAGAGCGAAGACTTATTAAAAATGCCATTCGCTTGCTGCTTAGTCAAAAGCTTGAGCCAACATGGCCAATGTTTGAAGAACATTTTTTGCAAAAAACAATTAAGACAGACAACCCCAAAAAAACAGCAGAAATTAAACAATATTTTTTGGAGCAAATGACCAAGCAAAAAAACGATAAGACGACCGATTAATTCGGATCGCTTATCGTTTTTTATTCACTAGCTTATTTGTGTTTAAAAACAGACTACTCTATACTAATAGGAAGATACAACTAGCAAGGAGGGTTCCTATTTGGCGACATTCATCTTGGAAAAAGAAACGGCCATCACTAATGGCTTACAAGGGCTACAATCTGTAGGTGCGAACAATATCTGCGAAGTTTGTATCGCCAGCGGTGGCTCTTGTTGTAATGAGTGTCCATTTCTTAAAGATAAAGTCGGATGTCAACAACGTAATATTAGTTGTACCGCATGGCTATGTGGGTATTTAAAATACTTGTTATATGAATTAGATCTACTTACTCATTGGAACGTCTTTTGGGAGCAAGTACCGGGACAATCTTATCGAATGGATTTTACACCAGATCAATTTCCTGTTGAACTACAACTTCAAATTCCGGAATTACCACAATATGCAGCATATATTGCCAAAGATCTGCAACAACTCGTACGTCAAAGAGGCGGTGCGTTGATCGCCTTCGAACTACGTGAAAGACTAGATCGCCAAATTGATCGACTAGATTTGTATGAGCCTGGATCACGTTCCTACAAACGAGTGCAGAAAAACATCCAGAAACTGGCAGAACCGTTTTCACAGTTTCAACAATTTGTAGCGGCGGAACGACTAGCCAAACGTCTGTAACTATTGTCTCCGAGCGGAACTTTACTTAATAAAATACCAAAAACGTGAACTTACGTTGATCGACTCAACAACAAGTTCACGTATTTTTAACGTCGATCGTTTTCTACTACTCCGTAGTAGAATGTGTCGGACGAATAACTTCAATACGATCTAATTTTAAATTAACGTTATTTGCTAATGAATCTCCTACTGGGCATTTGCTTTCCAGGTGAGCAACAAATTGTTCCACTTGTTCTTGTGGAGAATCAGTTTTTATACGGAAAACGTAGCGAATATCAGAGTAACCAGGACGAACATCACTTTTTCCGAAAAATCCGTCGAAGTCTACTTCCCCTTCAACATCCACTTGAAAATCTTCCAATTCAACACCAAACTTCGGTGCATATACACGAGCCACGATAGCTTGGCAAGCGCCTAGTGCTACTAGTACTGCTTCCACCGGATTCATACCTGTATCTTTACCACCCAAAGCTGGCGGCTCATCCAGTGTCATGGTGAACTGTCTTGCTTTAGCTACTACTTGAACCCCTTCTTGTAAATGGGCTGTTGCTTTAAATGTTTGAACATTTGCCACCTTAATCTCTCCTCATTCATCGTGATCGTTGTCTATAAGGTACACATGTATAATTCATAGTAAACCAGTGTGTTTAGTTGTATTATAGCTCACGCCTTATACCATGTCAACTATTTAATCATCGCTTTACTATTCACTTGGATTATGAATTATAAAACAACATCACTCAGACCTTGGAATACCGCAAAACACATCAGCTAAAAATCATTCCTTCGTTTGTTTCGTTTGTGCTGTTTGTTGTAAGTAATGAGCAATTTCGTTTAATTGTTCGATCAAACCAGCTAATTGCTGTACTGCATTATATTGTTCCGCTGCGTTGGTAACAGCACTACCCGCTTCCTCCTGAGCCTCCGCAGCAGCTTGGCTTAATTGAGCAACAGATTGAGCTGCAAGTACTACTCCATCCGCCAATTGATGCGTTGATTGTGATATATGTTGAAAATGATTACTTAGTTCCGTAATATTACTAATCATTTGTTCTAATGTATATAGTAACTCATCCATCGTTCTTCTGCCTACCATTACTTCCTCATGCAAACTGCTCATAGAAGTTTCTGTCGCTGTCATTTGCATTTCTACTGTAGTAATCAACTGTTCGATGTCTTGCGCCGATACTAATGATTGATCGGCCAGCTTCCTTACTTCCTCAGCAACAACCGAAAAACCGCGTCCACTCTCACCGGAACGAGCAGCTTCAATTGAGGCATTAAGAGATAATACTTTCGTTTGATTAGCAATCCGATGAATAAATTGAGCTGCTTTAATGATAGATTGGAACTGTTCATGAAGCTGTTTATTGTCTTCGTTCATATGAATAGTTGCCGTTTTGATAATATCCATTTGTCCACTTGTCTGTTGTAATGTTTCATAACTATCTACCGCTTGTAACGACAACTGCTCTGCCTGTGTGGACACAACATGAGCTGTTTCCGATATTTGCTTAATTTCCCCTGTCATTTTCTCTAGTATCGTATCATTATTTGATGCTTGCTTACTTTGCTGTGCTGACTGCTCCGCAATGACATGCATTTGGTTCACTAATTGCTCTACACCAACTAAACTATGTTCGTAATTATGCCGTAAATGATCTGATACAGCTGCTAACTCTGTAGCACTGACATTCATTTGTTCAAGATAGTTAAGTAAGAGCTGCTGCTGTTCTACCGTTTCAACAAACCGAGATTGTAGCATTTGTTTATGCCATATTTGCCACAGGATAACACCTGTAGTAGCTAGTACAAACACTGCGTGCACCATTACCATCACAAATGCATAATCACCAATAGCTACACCAAACACATAAGGTGTAAAATAAACGTACCCTAGCAAATGCTGCACCACAAATAGTGCAGTTGTCAGTATTACTAGTGAACGTGAATCATAATACGACAAAATCGTTAATACGAGAAATATAGCAAAATGATATTCTAGCATACCGTTACCGCCTGCAATCATACTAATACACGCTAACGTTAATGCCAATGTTAGTAGAAGCGATATATATTTTTCTCCCACTTGGCGGCGTAACATTACCGTTGCGATAACATATAGTATAATAGGAACAAGAAACAAGACAATTAGTACAAACCTATTAAGTTCCAGCGGTTCATGCGACATACTAGCTGCCCAAATCCCTCCTAAGGAAGTAAATTGATGAACGACATTAACAATTGCGGTTGAGACTATAAAAAATAGCGTCATCCAAGCTACTATTTTGTTTTTCTCAATCATTATTGCTTTGCACCCCCAACTTGTCGATTTCTATTATCATATACAAGCATTATTCATTCGGTGCATGACAAATAGCGCCAATAAAAAATGAGGCACTTACATGACTCATTCTTTATTAACGCCATTATTGATTTTATCGCTCGTCTTCATCCCCCACTACTCTCTACATAACATTTTTTCCAGATGACGAACTGTTGGTGTCAAATTAGCAAAAAAGTAAGCTTCTCTTAACCTGCGAGATGGTGGGCTTGTTAATCCATACCCGCCACTTCCTTGATGGAGCATTGCCGCTTCTACCGCTTCCAATGTAATATACACCGTATCAAGCCGCAGTTGAAGAAGAGAGTGCCATACTTGGCTAAGATCGTACGAGCTTGCTAGTAACTGTTCCATTCGAGCTTGTAACTGCTCTAGTTTAATGGCTATTGCTTCTGCTTGTATAGGCAAATATCGATTACTTCCCGCTTGTTTTTGCTTCGCTTGCTCAATCGAACGAATCGATGCCTCGATAACACCTAACCCTAACGGGATTTGATATAATACAAAAACCGGTCGAACTAGCTTAATAAATTCATCTGCATCAGGTGCAATAACTAGCTCATCGGCAATAAACACTTTTTCGAATTTACAAGCGTACGTGGCACTGCCATTCAAGCCGAGAAACCCCACTTGTTCCTTTGTTTTCAAACCAACACTATCAAATGGGACGAGCAGCATAATACGTGAACTGGCTTCGTCTCGTTCTCCCTCTACTTCGGCAATGACTGCAAATAAATGATTTTCTCCTAAATTAGACACCATCGGCAAGTTACCATTAATAACATAACCGCCATTGACACGCGTTGCCTTTAATAAGATAGCATTCATTCCAGCGTAATATTTCATAGGATTGGACAAACCCGTTCCTCCACGCAAGCGACCATCCTCTAATGGCTGCAAAAATCGTGCTTTCAACTGTTCATTACTACTTAGACGCAAATAAGTTAACAGTGCTAACTGACACCACAAATTAAATCCTGTCGTCATACAAGTTTTTGACGTTTGTTGTAATAAATACAACGATTTACGATGAACTTGTTCGTCACATTTACCTGCGGAATATAAACAACCTTCTTTGCCGACAGCTTGCATATATTCCAGTGGATAATAAGCATCAGCATCTATACTACGCACATAAGGCTTCAAATCCGAACCGATAATATGCTCTAACTGAAACAATGATTCTGCTTCTGCATCAACCATTGCAGTTATTCCTTTGCCCATATTTCCGTAATAGCATCAATCGGTGCTTGAACTGCTGCCCGAGCCCGTTTCACCGCTGCCTCATCAGGTGCTTTATAAAAACATAAACATTTCGTCATATCTTCGCACACATATGTCCTTGAAAAATCAACCTCCGGCACCTCCGAATAATGTACGGAATTATTTTTCTTTCTTTCCAAATAAGCATCCATCGTCAAATGCTCTGGCAAGTTCCACTCTACTAAATAGTTGAGCCCTTCTTCACTATTCGTTACTTCTTCTTGCGCTTTGCCAATTAGTCTTACTTGTTTAATCAGCTCTACAGTAATAGCTTCATGGTTTAAGCCTGCTTCAATTGTCGCCAATTCTCCTTCAAAAATATAAAATGCTCGTTCAAATCCTTTGGAAACCTGTACTTCTAACAGCTTAACTTCCTTTTCTAGCAATTGCTCTTGTAATGCTGCTGTTATATGACTAAACTGCTCCGTTGTTGTTACGTTACCTGCAAATGTAGCTTCTACTAAATATAAGGACATATTAATCCAACTCCTCTTTCATTTTTTGATTTTTAATTGTTTCTTTTTTATACTTAGTGTAATATTTATACATTGTGGCTATAAGGAGGCTCACCATGAAAACAAGATACGATTTACCTTGTAACATTGCGCAAACATTAAACATTATTGGCGATCGTTGGACACTGCTCATTATTCATGAGCTTATGATTGGTCATACTACATTTAGTGTAATTAAAGAAAACTTAACTGGCTTATCCTCCAAACTATTGTCTGAACGACTCAAACATTTGGAAGAGGCTGGATTAGTTCACTCGATCCTTTATTCTGACCACCCACCACGTTATGCGTATCAACTAACAGCAAGTGGTATGGCGCTAGAGCCTGTATTTCAATCCTTTATTATATGGGGACAGCAACATCTACCACATTGCTACAAACAATTAGTACACACCACCTGTGGTCACGCTGTAACGCAAGTATGCTATTGTCCAAATTGTAAAACAGAAACGGATAACGTCAAAGCAGTAGCGGTTGCGACAAATTTGGCTTAAGCTCCCCACCGTTTTTGCATCATTCGTTCGAATAACCGAACTGCTTGATCTAGTAATAATCCACACAAACCGATACTAATAATACCTGCTAACACTAAGTCCAATCGAATCATGTTGCGAGCATCAATAATGAGAAAGCCAAGACCTGATTGTGCACCAACCATTTCACCTGATACGAGAAAAATCCATGCGGTGCCGACTGCCATATGCAGTCCGCTCGCAATATGAGGAAATGCTGCTGGAAATACAATTTTACGAAGCATCGCCAGCGGGCTTAACTGCAAATTTTGACTAAGTTTCAAATAGATCTCTGGTACTTGTCTTACACCAGCAACAGCAGATAATAATATCGGAAAGAAAGCAGCTAGAAAAATAATAACAATCGCGGGTATATTCCCTATACCAAACCACAATACAATGAACGGCGACCAGGCAATCGGTGAAACGGGACGTAATAGCTGGACAATGGGATCAATCACTCGGTATAACCGAGGTAACCGACCAAGCATAATACCAAGCGGTATAGCTACCATAGTTGCCAGCAAATATCCTATTAAAAATCGAAATAGACTAATACGTAAATGCTGCCATAATTCACCCGATATAATCAGTTGTTGCAGCGCAATCGCCACATCCATTGGCGCTGGCAACAACGTTCGTTCATAATGACCAAGAACAACAATCAGTTGCCAAATGACCAACAATAAACTTAACCCTAACAAAACAGGAAATGTCTTTTTCCCTATACGCCATATTGTTTGCATCATCAGTTACGACACCTTATCAAATAATGTATTATCAACAAACTGCTCATAAGTAGGCGGTTGCTCCGACAACCCCATCTCCATCATGTATTGTCGTAATATTTTATAATCAGCTTCCTCTATTTTTAATTCATCATAAGAGATCCATTGCAAAGATACATCTAACACTGCTTGATCAATATTCATGTATTGCATTAGTATCTCTTTTACGTGATCGTCATTCTTTTCCGCCAATTTCCCTGCTTCTTTGTACCAATGGACGAACTCTTCAGCGACTACCCGTTGTTCCTCAATAAACTGCTCACGCAATACTAATGCGCAATCTACAGAATTCGGCCATAGTTCATCCGATTGATAGAGCACTTTCCCTTTACTCATCACTACTGCCTTTGCCCCAAAGGGTTCGGCGACTACATAACCAGATATTCTACCTTCCGCCAAAGCGACAGGCATCTCTGCTGGTGGCAATTGGATCGCTTGCACATCTTCGTAAGCCATTCCCGCCTCTTTTAACATTTGATAAAGTAATATGTTGTGTGTCGAATACGGATGAGGAATCGCAAACGGCTTCCCTTGCAAGTCTTGAACTGATTCAATATCAGGGGCAGTAATAACGACATTGCCATCTTTATGACCAAGTGCGACCGCCTTCAACGCAATCCCTTGCTCTTTCGCTTTCATTGCCAGTTCAATTAACACCGATGCTCCATCTATTCGCCCGCTATTCAATGCATCCATCAAATCAGGCCAAGAACCAAACTTCACTAATTCCAATTCGAAGCCACTATACCCTGCCGTGCTTGCTTCGATATATAGCGGTGCAGCATGTGTAATCGGCAAGTAACCAATCTTCACCTTTGGCTGAGCCGGTAATGTGGAGACAGGTGCATTGGTCGTCGCTGTACCGCCACAAGCGGCTAACAAACCAATTAAAATCGTCCATACTATTATGCTTCTTACCACTTTCGTCTGAATGGAATACTTTATTTTCACAACCTATCTCCTCTCCACTTCATTAAATAACAAATTCCTCCACTTGCTTCGTACCAGATAAACGAAATAGAGATAAAATCCGCTTACGATAATGTTGAAAATCAGCATCACCACGATCAAACGGCTTTGGAGCTACAATAGGAATTGTCGCAGTAATCGTACCAGGAGTAGCTTGCATAATAAGTACGCGATGAGATAACGTAATTGCTTCGTCAATATCGTGCGTTACTAATATAATCGTTACTTTTTCTTGTTGCTGTATTCGGAGTAATTCATCCTGCAAAGCATACTTCGTAAACGTATCTAAAGCTGCAAATGGTTCATCCATTAACAATAATTTCGGCTGCATAACAAGCGCTCGTGCTAATGCGGTTCGCTGCTGCATACCGCCGGATAATTGTGCTGGAAAAGCGGTCATACGATCTTGTAATCCAACTAATGAAATATAATGTGCTGCCCTATCGCTTATTTCCTGCTTCGTAAGTGACATCCCATGCAGTGCTAACTCTACATTAGATCGAACGGAGCGCCATGGTAACAACCCATACGATTGAAACAGCATTACACAATGCCGCCCGGGTTTCGTAACTAATTGTCCACCAATCCGTACAACACCACTATCCCCTTGTTCGAATCCGCCGATAATACTTAACAACGTACTCTTTCCACAGCCGCTCTGTCCTAATAAAGAAACTATTTCTCCTTCTTTAATTTCTACATTCACACCATGTAATACTTGCTGTGAATATCCATCTTGCGAATAACTTTTGCACAATTGCTGGACAGAAACGGCAGGAACAGTAGCAGTATCTTCCATCTCACACCTCCTATCCATCCTTTCCGACTTTAATACAACATATCCAATGAGTTTAGTATGAATTAAAGTAATATTAATATACTCTGTTAAAAAAAGCAACCCTCTAGCATACTTTTTTACAAAAAACTTCCGCAAATATACTTTGGACTACTCGTTTTCGCAAAAACTCTTTAAAATTTGTCATTGAATTGTGACTTTTTTTATTTTAAGAACGAGTTGTTTTCGTTATACTCTAGAAGACAGCGAAGACATATAGAGAACAGAAGGTCAGTTGATGATGAAAAAAACAATAATACAAGCACCACAAATTGCTAGTGGCATACTTTCAGCTTTAATGGTATGGACAGGCGGCGCGATGATGATTTTGACAGCTGCTGCTCGATTGGGATTAGATCAGTCATCCATCGTTTCATGGATTTTTACCGTCTATGTTGCTGGTGGCATCTTAAATATATGGTTAGCAGTAAAATATAAAATTCCATTCGCCGGAGCACATTCCTTGACTGCTGCTGCTTTTTTAAGTATGAGTGCGATGGAAGTAAGTGTGCCTTACTTGGTCGGGAGCTTTATTATGGCGGGAGCGATCATTGTTATTCTCGGAATAACTGGTCTATTCCAAAAATTGTTACATGCCATTCCCAAAACTATTATAGACGCCATGCTAGCAGGGTTAATTTTGCATTATGTCGTAGATATCGTTCCTGTATTTCAACATGCGCCAATAGTTGCTATTCTATCATTGCTGGGCTATTTTATTATTCCCAAAATTTCCAAAGCACTGCCACCACTACTCGGAGTACTTATATTCGGTATTGTCGGTTTACTACTGGTCTACGATTTCCCGGCAATGACTCAACTACCTTTTAGTTTGCCACAATTCACTATACCGAAATTTTCAGCTACTTATTTGTTATCGTTATCGCTTCCGATTGCCATTCTTATCATTAGTAACGACTTAGCGGTAGCACTAGCTGCTCTCAAAAATAACGGCTATGATGTACCAACCAATAAAGCAATAATGATGTCAGGAATAGCAACCGTAGCTGGCGGTTTTTTCGCCGGACATGCAATTACTGTCGGTGGTATGATGACAACGGTTTGTAGTAGTGAGCAAACTGGAGAAAAAGATGTTCGTTACAAAGCAGGCGTAGTATCTAGTATTTTCGTCATTTTGTTCGGCTTATTTGCCTGGAAATTAGTATCGCTGATTCAGCTATTACCTAGTTACTTTATTGCGATTATTACAGGCTTCTCCTTACTAAATATATTAATGAATAGTTTAAAATCGGCATTTCAACATCACTCCTATCGAATATCTGCCTTTTTAGCGTTTATTATTGCGATTGCTAATGTATCCTTTTTCGGTATATCAGCGGCACTTTGGTCATTGTTAATCGGAACGATAGCTGCCAAATGGTACAAAGAATCGGATACTATCTCAATAAACATAACGAATCAAAACAAACAGCAGTTAAAAGAAGAACCGTAGTTGCTTCCTCTAACTGCTGTTTATTTATAACGATTACTTACTTAATGACACCACATGCCACGCGATCACCACTATCACCGGCTGGATCTGTTTTATAATCGTCCGCCTTCGCATGGATAACCAGTGATGTACCATCCGGTTTAATAATAGAATTCATTTTTCCTTGTTGTAAAGTTACAGCGGCAGTCATGATAGTAGCATCAACTTTACCATCTTGATCCACTGTTATATTAGGTAAGTCTCCCCCATGAAATCCATCTGGATTTTCAAAACCATGTTTTTTCTTGGTCGGATTAAAGTGAGAACCTGCTGATTGAAAGGTCGGCGCTTCACAAAGACCTACTTCATGAATATGAATACCATGAACTCCAGGAGATAGTGAGTGCGCTTGAATGTGAATACTCACTTTGCCATCTTGCTCCGTCAATGTTGCTTCACCAATTGATTTACCTAGCGCATTGCTAATTGCTACTTTAACAGCATGATCACTCTGTTTCTCTTCTGCTTGAGTTGGTAAATATATTGCAAACACAGCTACTACTACTAATGAAACTATTGAAGCAAATGCTACATATTTTTTCATTGCAACCTCCAAAGTGTCTAATATCTATAGTCTCATGCGGAGTTATACTGCTAAATATAACCGCAACTGTTATCAGTGTTAACAATTTATTGGAAAGTATGCACTAATTCGACAAGCTTTATGTTTACTTTGTTTTGGATGTCAGTTCTTTGCCATTGCTCTCCGCTAATATTGCGGTATAATCGAGTTACAATAGGAACTGATGGAGAGAAAATGATGAATAAAATGTGGGTTAATTATGTGGGACTCATTGCCATTGCTATCATATGGGGCGTTAACTTTGGAGTTTCACGACTAGCGATGGAATCCTTCCATCCCATTGTTTTTACTATGCTGCGCTTTGGATTAGCTATTCCGTTCTTTTTTATTATTTTAAAGTGGAAAGAAGGCAATATTAGCATTCCTTGGCGATTAGTTCCGTACATTGCGGTAATTAGTTTATTAGGGGTTACGGCGCTAGAAATTATGTCGATGTACGCGATCAAATATACGACGCTTGCTAATGCTTCTTTACTTAGCGTAGCTCCTTGGCCTATTTTTGCTGCATTATTATCCCCATTATTTATGAAGGAAGCAATTACTCCACGGTTAATTCTTGGAGGTGCTATTTGTTTCATCGGCGTTAGTTTTGTTATTCTGGGTGGTGATGAAGGTTTCAATATGTCTAGCAATCTTATGTTAGGTAACGCTTTAGCTTTATTAATTAGTATCGTTGGTCCATTGTTCAATTTAAGCTCCATGTCGCTGATGCGACAATTTTCGGCATTACGAATAAGTACGTGGACGATCGTTTTCGGCGCTATCTTTATGCTGCCACTTACGATTGGCAAATGGCAAGCAACCAACTGGGCAGCACTACAATTCGAGCAATATGCCGCTATTGTATACAATGTTATATTGTGCACTGTCGTTGCTTTCGTCGTTTGGAATGCCTGTATGTTTAGAGTCGGAGCCACTCGAGCTAACTTTTTTCGGTATGCCGTTCCAGCAGCGGCTATGATAACTGGGTTTATTATGTTTGGAGAAAGCATCACACTGTTTCAAGTACTCGGAGCACTGGTTATGGCCGCCGGGCTTGTTTGGATAACGAGAGGCGATCGAAAAGCCAACCTACAATAACAACTAGCATCACATCAAATACAACATTAAACATAAACATATGTTTACTAAGATCGGCATGTCCATCTCCAATAACCGGAATAAGAAAGCTAAAACAGCCGGTTAGACCGATGATAGCGAACAATTCCCAAACCATTTTGGTATCATACTGTCGGTTTTTCCACCATTGGTAAGCAACGATCAAAAAATATACAGCAAATATACTTAGTACAAAAAGTAACTGGCGCGGCATATACTGATGTTTGAACTCACTCCATCCACTATAGCGATAAGCTACTGCTCCGGGCGCTTTGCCCACTTGTTGTTCGTAGCTGCCTAAGTAATAAGGTCTAATCGTCATACTATGTTCAGCCGCTACTTGCGCTTTTTCCAGCAGACGCATCGGATGGGTAATATAATATTTAATAACAGAACCATGCGAAATATGATCATAAAAATCAGCCTGTAAACTCGGATCAGTTTGCTTAATGACAGTATTCGCTTCGAAGTAATTTGTACCTGCTAAAACGTGCAAATGTTCCGGCAATCCCAGTGTTTGCAAATCTGTTTTCACATCAGTAGAGCCATTTAAAATGCCAAAAAAAACCGTTTGATACAAATTGATCTGCTTGAACTCTTTTGGAGCAAAACTATAGATCGCCATCGATCCGAGCAAAGTAATCGCTGACAGCATATACGCTAAGCGACGCCAGTTTCCGTCACGATGCAGCGTAGCATAACGAAGAGCAAGAATCGAAAATGCAATCCCAATCGGAGCATTTTGTGTTTTGGAGCCAACGAAAAACAAAATAGAAACAAACAATAAAATAAGTACTGTTTTTTTCCTGTTTAGCTGTGTAACTTGTGTAACTAACAAGCCGAAACCAATCGTTAATAGAAAGAACAATAGCGACACCGGTTCACCAAAAAGCGAGTTAAAATAAGCAGTATAGGCACTATCAAAAAATACAAATAGCAATAAAATCGCTACACTTATCCGTACCAACCGATGCACCGATTGCAGCGCAAATAAAATCAGCCAGCCAGCTGCTAACAATAATAACGAATATAGTACAGCCAGTACCCGAATATCGAACAGACTACTACTAACAACGTAACCAATCAAACGAGCGACTGCCACGATAATAATATGCGAGGAAAAATAAAACCCTCGAAAAAAATGGTCATAGGCAAAATAGCGATGGGCATATTGAAAAAATTGCGCTTCATAGCTCTGTTGCAAGTCACTATAATTTAAACCAATCGTACCCATTATTCTTAAAAAGTCCCCATTATCGGCAACCCCAACGAATAGCTTTGTAAACAAAATACTTCCCAAAACAATAGTTCCAACTATAACAAATAGCCATTCCAAACGAACGCGAAACAGTTGTAAATACCACTTACTCATTTTTTCTCTCCTGTCATCCTACCTCAAAATTCACCTCTTGCTCTATTAGCAGTATGTACAACATTTTTTTCTTTCACACCATTTAATAAAAAAAGGTATAACTCTACTAATTGAATATTACGCCGAAATATAGTAAAAGGAAATTTCAGTGTTTTATAGATTACATAATATTTTATCCATGGATTAAACACTATTTTCATATTAATTACCCTATTTTTTGGTATAATCATATTGAAAACAAAAAAAGCAGACAAAGAGGTGAATCGTTTGAGCTTGGCTTATCAAGAATATGGAAGTAATAATGCTCCTTTAATGGTGTTTTTGCACGGCGGTGGAGTTAGTGGTTGGATGTGGGATAAACAAATACAATATTTTAACGATTACCATTGTCTGACGATAGATTTGCCTGAGCAAGGGGCAAGTAAACATACAAAAAATTTTACAATGGCATACAGTGCAGAAAAAGTAATAGAGTTAATAGAAAAAAAGGCTAACGGTCAGCTAGTAATTGTCGTTGGATTCTCATTAGGTGCGCAAGTAACTATTCAAATGTTAAGTATTAACTCCAATTTAATTGATTATGCGATCATTAATAGTGCACTAGTTCGTCCCAATTTGTTGCTAAAAATACTAATACGACCGTTTATAAAATTATTTTTTCCTTTAGTCAAAAACAAAACTTTTTCTAAACTACAAGCAAAAACACTTTACATTGATGAACAAAAATTTGATACCTATTATAAGGAAAGCCTTCAAATGAAATCAGATACTTTGATTAGAATATTAGAAGAAAATATGTCTTTTGAAATACCCAGTAGTTTTAAAAAAGCAGAGAGCAAAATATTAGTTACAATTGGTGAAAAAGAAAAAGCAATGATGATAAAATCAGCCAAAGATATCGTTGCAGCTAATACCAATTGTACTGGAATAATGATACCCAATGCTGGACATGGAATATCATTATCGCATCCTATTTTCTTTAATCAAATGGTAGAAAAGTGGCTACAAGAAGGTACGTTACCTCCAGACGTAGTACCAATCAAATAAATAGTTGATATTTATTTGTTGCTACATTATTCGAAGAAAACAAACAAGTGCTCCAATTGTCACCTACTATGATAAATAAAACTGCTATCGTTGCAAACACAAATTTAGCTAACCATATGTCTGATTTGTGGGAGCAATAGCAAAATTAAACTTCGTTATCGCCGTAAGCACCGATAGCATTGTTCTTATCTTTTATTTTTGTATAATATTAATATTCATACGCGCTAAGTGATATACGGCTCCATTTATACGAAATTTCATACAAAACCTTGATACACAGAAAAATATACCAATGTTTGTACGTTTTTTAGCATAAAATCCATCCACGACATTTGATATACAGCTCCTTTTATACGAAATTTCGCACAAAACCTTTATAAAAAAGTAAAGTCCATATAATTGTGTAAAATGCATCTGGAAGAAAATAAGAAGAGCCATGATGAATTATTTCCTTTAGAATGAAGTTGTCGAGACGACATTCAATGGAGGGATTCATCATGACTCAATAT